>JBDTXE010000001.1:0-45960 GCA_040006335.1 Verrucomicrobiota bacterium
CAGGTCGCGAGCAAGATCGACAGCCGTGTGATTCTGGACGAAAACGGCGCCGACCGTCTTCTCGGCCAGGGCGATATGCTTTATCTGCCGCCCAGCACCTCGCGCCTGGTGCGGGCGCAGGGTGTTCTCGTGACCGACGACGAGATCAAGCGGTTGGTGGATTTCGTCTCCGCCCAGAGCCCTCCCTCCTTCGACGCCGCGGTGCAGGAAAAAATGCAATCGGGCGCGGCCCCTGCTGACGATGTCACAGAGGAGGACGAAGAGCTGGTGGAAAAATGCCTCGAAATCATTCGTCAGGAAAAACGCGCTTCGACGTCGCTCTTGCAGCGGCGCCTGCGTCTGGGCTACACCCGTGCCGCGCGGGTCGTTGATATTCTGGAGCAACGCGGTATTCTGGGGCCCGGCGAAGGCGCGAAGCCGCGCGAGATTCTGGTCGACCTCGACGCCGCGGTTTGATCGCCACCGGCAGTGATAAAATGTCCATCGACGGACTTGGCCGCCAATTCCAGCAAGCGCGTAACGCCCGCGGTCTCACCCTGGACGAGGCCGCCCGTCTAACTAAAATTAGACAATCGCGCCTGGCCGAGATCGAGGCGGACGATTTTTCCAACTTCCCCAGCCTCGCCTACGCAAAGGGCTTTCTCCAGATCTACGGGAAGTTTCTCAACGTGGACGTCGCGCCCTACCTCGAAGCCTTTGAGACCTCCGGGCATCTCACCATCGACGGCTATTCCTATTTGCAAGACCACCCCGTGGCCAAGCCGGCACGGACGTCGACGGCGCCGCGACAAACTTCCAGTTCGCGCACGTCGCTCACGCCGTTGATCGTTGGCGTTATCGTCCTGGTCGGCGGTCTTTGGTTCGTCCGTCTCATGCTCAACGTCCAGCGCATCGCGCCCAAGCCAGCCAACGCCGCTGTCACTGCCATCAGTCCTTCGTCGCAGAGTCCGACCTTGCTGCCGATGGCGGCTCCGACCGCTGCGCCCATTCGGCGAGCGTTGCCCGTAGATTCTTCGGCGACCACGGTATCTATACCTTCACCCACGGCCACGGCCGACCAGCGGATAAGCATTTTTTCCAGCCAGGGCACGCCGGCGACGAATCGTGAAACGCCCATTCCGGGAGAGCGCCTGACAGCGGCCACGCCACCCTCGGTTACACCTTCGCCGACTGAACCCGAGATACGTCGCGCGCAACCGGTTAGCGCCGCCGAATTGGCAGCTCTCAGGGGCAGCGCCACCCCTGGAAGCGTGAACCGCATCGATATTCTCCCTCTGCGAAAGACCTACGTCCAGGTCACGGTGGACGATGATCCCCGACAGCCCGCCTTCGAGCGCTGGATTTCGCCGGCGGATGGCGCGGTGCAGTTCCGCGGTCGCCACGTCAGGGTGCGCGTGCTCGATCGGGGCGCAGTCCAAATTTTGAAGAACGGCAGGATCGTCGCGCAAAGCGACGCCGATTTGCGTATCGACTAAGTGTTGAAACCAACGTCAGCGGTGCCGGAGCGCGCCGACCCGGAGCCCAACTCCACGCCCAGATCTCCGACCCGCGTTGGCATGATCAGCCTGGGCTGCGCGAAAAATTTGGTCGATGCCGAAGTCATGCTCGGCAGCGTGCTCGCACGCGGGATGGAAATCGTCTCGGATGCCGGCGAAGCCGACGTGGTGGTGGTGAACACCTGCGCCTTTATCGATTCCGCGAAGGAAGAATCGATCGACGCCATCTTGCAGGCCCATCAGCAACGCGGCCTAACAAGAAATGGCAATCAAAAATTGATTGTCAGTGGCTGCATGTCTCAGCGTTTTTCCGCCGAACTGCGGGAGCAGTTGCCCGAAGTCGACGCTTTCATCGGCCTCGATCAGGTGCAGGAACTCGGCGCCATCGTCGAGCTAGTGATGGGGCAAGATTTCATCTTGCCGTCCGCGACTGACGCCAGTCCCAAACTTGCGCCACTTCTCGTTACCTCGCGCTCGACCTACATCC
This sequence comes from Verrucomicrobiota bacterium, assembly GCA_040006335.1. Classification (GTDB taxonomy): domain Bacteria; phylum Verrucomicrobiota; class Verrucomicrobiia; order Chthoniobacterales; family UBA10450; genus AV69. The sequence continues at coordinate 1,984 of JBDTXE010000001.1, forward strand.
CGGATTACGATACTCCGCGCTTTCGGCTGACCCCGTCGCACAGCGCCTACCTCAAGATTGCGGAAGGTTGCAATCATCCCTGCAGCTTTTGCGTCATTCCGCAGATGCGCGGGCGTCACCGTAGCCGCACGCCCGCCTCGGTCGTGGCCGAAGTCCGCGCCCTCGTCACCGAGGGCGTGCGCGAGATCAATCTCATCAGTCAGGACACCACTTATTACGGGATGGATCTTTGGGCGGAAAAGGCCGGCCCGCGCCAGCCGGTTGATTCCTCGCGTGGCCCAACCCTGAGCGCGCTCCTGCGCGAGATCGAAGAGGTGGAAGGCGAGTTCTGGGTGCGACTGCTTTACACCCATCCCGCGCATTGGAGCGATGAGCTCATCGCCACCATCGCGCATTGCCGCCACGTCGCGCGCTACATCGACATGCCGCTGCAACACATCGCGGAGCCCATGCTCGACCGCATGCGGCGGGAAACGAGCCGCGCGCACATTGAGAATTTGATCCAGCGTCTGCGCGCGGGCATCCCAGGCGTAGCGCTGCGGACCACTTTTATTGTTGGTTTTCCGGGTGAAACGGAGGCGGATTTCGAAACATTGCTGGACTTCATAGGCGACACCCGTTTTGAGCGCCTCGGCGTCTTTAAATACTCGCAGGAGGAAGGTTCGCGCGCGGCCAAAATGCCCGGGCAGATTCCGGCACGGCTCAAGAATGAACGGCATCGCCGCGCCATGCTATTGCAGCAGAAGATCGCGCATGAGATCGCGATGGCGAAGGTTGGCGAGGAAATGACCATGCTGGTGGATACGCCCAACAGCGCCCGCACCGACGCAGACGCACCCGACGTCGATACCAGAGTTATCCTTACCGCACCGGCCCCGGTGGGGGAGTTTATCCGACGGCCCATCCGCGGAACGCGCGGTTACGATCTTCTGGCGTAGAACCCTGCTGCGGAAGATTTGGGCAGTGACAACCTGCTCATGTTTTGCCAAAATGAGCACTCCATCCCGGAGCGCCATGGCCGAACCGAACGAACCGAAAAAAGAGACCGTCCGCATCGCCGTTCCCCCGCCTGCTTCGACCGAAATTAGCGGGAAAGACACCGTTCCCATCGTGGGCGTGCCGATCAATCCGCCGCCACCGCGGACGCCGGCTCCGATCCCGCAGCCTCCAACCGCGAGACCTCCTATTCCTCCGCCCCCATCAAATCCCGCGCCGCTGGTCGGGAGCATCATTCCGCCGCCGCCGCCCGCCATCCCACGTCCTCCCCTCCCCAGACCGCCGGGCCCCATCACCGCCGCGCGGCCCGCAACGGAACCGATCAGCCAGCCAAAAAAAGAGACCGCGCGCATCGGCACTTCGCGGATCGAAACCTCCCGCATCAATCTTGCGCCCGACCCGCCCAGGCCGCCGAGCATGAGCAAGACTCAGCCCCTCATCACGATGACGGATCGCCTGCCCGGGCCGGACGCGCCGATCACCGTCGCATCGGTGGAAGACATCCGCCCGGCCAGCGCCATCCCGCTCGGTCTTTGCTGGGCCTTGCTCGCAATTTCAGCCATCACTTTGCTCGTCGAGATTTGGAACTATATTTCGTAATGGAAAACGCCATTACGCTGACGGAATCGAATTTCGACCAGGAGATCAACCAGAGCGACAAGCCGGTGCTGGTCGACTTTTGGGCCGAATGGTGTGGCCCGTGCAAACTGATTGCCCCCATGATCGACGAGATCGCGCGCGAGAAGGGCGATTCCCTCAAAGTGGCCAAGGTCAACATCGACGACAACCAGAGCCTCTCCCTCAAGTTCAATATTCGCGCCATCCCCACCCTCCTTCTTTTTAAAAACGGCCAGGTGCGCGACCAGGTCACCGGCATGACGAGCAAAAAAGACCTGCTCGGCCGCATCGAAGCCCTCGCCTGACATTACGAGGTCCCATCGGTGCGTCCAGCGTGCGCCCGGCGCGGCTCGAACGCGCAACCTTCAGCTTCGGAGGCTGACGCTCTATCCAGTTGAGCTACGGGCGCTAATGAGGAGACGGAGTATATCTCCCATCCCGCGGACCACAACCGGCCACAATAGGCGGCAGACCGAGAGCGGATCCCGACGCTTGGGGGTTGCGTTGCGGGCGCATCTGCGGAGATTGAACGCCCGCCAAAAGGGGAGCCGCTATGAACCATCTCATCCACGCGATCGAAAAGGAACAGTTCAAGACCGACGTCACGAAATTCAAGGTGGGCGATGGCATCCGGGTGCACACCCGGGTGGTGGAAGGTGATAAAGAGCGCATTCAAATCTTTGCCGGAATCGTCATCGGCCGCAAAGGGCGCGGCTTGAACCAGAACTTCACCGTCCGCCGCATCTCCTACGGCGAAGGAGTGGAGCGAGTTTTCCCGCTGCACTCCCCGCGGATCGCGAAGGTGGAAGTGGAAAAAGTGGGACGGGCGCGCCGCGCCAAGCTGAATTACCTGCGCGGCCGTAAAGGCAAGGAAGCGACCGCCGTCCGCGAATAGGCTTCGCCGTTTTCGCGAACTTCGCGGCACTTCCTTTCGGGTCGAGCGGATTGTCATTCCGTCGACCTAAGAATAAAAATCTGCGGCAACCTGGGAAATTTGTGGATACAATCCCGCCGTGGGGCGCCGCTGCGGATTCCGTTACGAAAATAAACTGCGCGCACTTGGTCTCGCCCGCATCGCGGGCATCGACGAAGCGGGGCGGGGTGCTCTCGCCGGTCCGGTCGTGGCTGCCGCCGTCATCCTCCCAGCAAAATTCCGCCACAAAAAACTCAAGGATTCGAAGCAGCTTCTGCCCGAGCGGCGCCAGCAAATCTACGACGAGCTGGTAGGAGGCGGCGACATGTGCTGGGCCGTCGGGATCGTCGATTCCGTGGAAGTGGACGAGATTAATATCCTGCGGGCGACGCACAAAGCGATGCGCTTGGCCCTGGCCGCTTTGGACGCAACGCCGGATCATGTCCTCATCGATGGCCTCCCGGTTTTTCCGTTTCCCTTGCCGCAAACGGCTATCGTTGAGGGTGACTGCCTCAGTCTCAGCATCGCGGCCGCCAGCGTCATCGCCAAAGTCACGCGCGATCAATTAATGCGTGAATTTTGCGCGCGCTTTCCGGAGTATTGCTTCAGTCAGCACAAGGGCTATGGCACCGAGCTGCACCTGATCCGCTTGCACCAACATGGCCCTTGCCCAATCCATCGCCGCTCTTTCGAGCCGGTGGCGCAACCGCTTCTCGCGTTCGAAGGCGTTATCTGAGCATCTCCAGCTCGGCGCGCGCGGGGAGGAGCTGGCCTGCCGCGACTTGCGGCGCCACGGTTACAAGGTTCTTTATCGAAACTTCCGCGGCCGGCGTGGCGGTGAGGTGGATATTGTCTGTCGGGACGGGGATACGCTTGTTTTTGCTGAAGTAAAAACCCGCACGGGCGAAGACTATGGGCGACCAGTGGACGCAGTTAATCTGGCGAAGCAGAAGCTTATTGCGCGAGGGGCACTGGCTTGGCTGCAACTACTAGACAATCCCGATATCCTGGTGCGTTTCGACGTCGTGGAGGTTGTCATGAGCCCGGGCCGCGAGGCGACAATTCGAGTTCTACAGAACGTTTTCCAACTTCCCGCGCCGTACCTTTACTAGTGCGCGTTCGACCATCTCTTGCAGCTTTGCTCTTACCGTTCAATGGGGCCAAAGCTCGAGCCCATGGATGCAATTCCGAATATCCTTCGATAAATTGATGCTGCAGACGAGCCGCCGCTCCGACCTGCTATAAACCGAGATGGTTGAAGGGGACGAACCTCCGATCAGAAGGTCACCATGCGCGATGAGACCTCGAGCAAAGCCCTGACGAGCATGGTCGAGTGGAATGTTGGTATGGGTGAGCTCGGCAGCATCAAAAGGGGGCACCTCGAAAGCAAGGATAGGCTGCGCCTGCAGATCAGCGACCACGATGCGACTATTGGCGGTATCGTTGAAGACGACTCCATCGCCGTGGATCGCGGCGTTATGGGTCCCGCGAGGCAGCACCGCGCAGGGGGAGATGGCATCATCGCGAATCTCCAGCAAAGCATCGATCTTCGTGCCGGAGACCATGATGGCCGAATTGTGATAACTAACGTTGTTTAGATGCAGGTTACTACCGCTCTCGTTAAACTGCGGGCCACCCGATGAGCTCGCATCAAATACTCGGACGTCATACTCATCGCGTGCGAGTAGCTTACCCAGCGCCCGAGCTATTCCCTCTTTCCGCGTGATCTGATACCCTTTCCGAAAGGAGCTACGCTGAATATCGAACTCCAGAATAGAGTTCAGTCCGGTGGAAGTAAGATACAAAGTTTTGTCCTTGAGATAAACCTCATGGCAATGCTTCAGGTATGGATTACGAAATGAGTCGGTCAGGAGGAAGTTTGGATCGAAAACGAAAATCTCGTCGCTGGCCGCGAGATATACTTTTTCGCCCGAGACGCCGATACCGCGCAAACCGCGATCGGCACCTCGCCCTTCCCAGTTGATCAGTGGGTCGTTCCAATCAATTACCTGCTCAAACTCGCCTGTCGCGAGATCGACCAGGTAAACCCCGCCGTGGCTTTCCCCTTGCTGGCTCGAACGCACCACGGAAGTGGCAATGACTCGCGGTAAATCCATGGCTACGATCGCAGGCGGCGGGACATCATGAAGCGGTGACTTTTCTTCCTCAGGTTAAATTCAACGCGTTCTCGGACTACGGCATCTTGCGGTAGAGTTCAACGACCGCGCCAGGCGTGTCTTCAAAGGTTGAAAATTTCTTCCATGGCTTGGACGGAACAAACGCGTCCGGCTTGACCACCCGCGCACCGGCATGGCGGCGATCGGTCCAACGGAGATAGCAGAGGGCGCCGCAAGTATTCAACTGTTCGTCGAACTTGGAAAGAGTCTCTGCCTTGGGGCTTCCGAGGTAGGACGCAACCTGGCCGGCAGCGTAAGCGAGGTAGAGCCCGTCATGCCATCGATTGCATGCCATCGGGGTGGAGACGGCGCTCATCTGTTGAATTTTCGTGGCGAGATCTCGAAAATGAGGAAGGGCGACGGATTGAGGATGAACCGCAGCGACCTGCCAAAGGCGGAACCCGTCTTGCAGGGCAAAAGGGAAAATCAGGATGATAGCAACGCGGGAACCTAGTTTCGAGACTGCGGAGCAAGACAGGAAACTTAGTCCGATTACACAGCACAACGGGACGAGGAAGGGCTCGAGATAACGCGGCTGGACTTGCACCAGAAGGTATCCACCAAGGTAAACCAATCCGGTCGCACTCAACCAAAGTAGGCGCGATTGATCGAGGGCCGGCTGCGTTGCACCTTCTGGCGGTCCTTGCCTCCAATAAATAAACAGTGAAACAACCAAAAACGAAAGCCAGCCGCTCATGGCAGAGAGGAAGTCCACTGAGTTCTTTAGCAACAAGGCCAGCTGATGCTGGAAATGTGCGCCGTCTTGAAGAGGAGACCAGTCCGGGCCGAGTTTCGGATCGACGATATAGTCCGCGACGAGACCCGGCTTCCAAAGCAAATCTTGTCCATAAACGTCCGGCGCAAGATTCGCGTGATTGGACGAGCCCGCAGAGGAGATGGTGAAACTGCGATAGTGTCTGCTCAAAGTTCCGATCCAAGGGCCGGCGACCATCAGCAGGCCGGCAAGCGCGCCCGCCACGGCGCGGAGAGGAGTGCGCCGGAAAGCCAGAGTAGCGATCAAGTGAACTAAAACGAACGGCAGCAAATAAGCCTTGCTGAGAAATGCAAAACCGGCCGCTACCCCCGCGCCGACCGATCGCGCGGGCACACTCCCAGCCGTCAACGTCAAGTATACGAATAGAAAGAACGCGGCGATCAAGTCAGGATCAAGTAGATAGGTGGACCAGAGGGTAGCCTGAAGGACAGCCGCGGCTAACATTCCACCCCTAGTAAAACGCGACTCGGTTCGCCAGATGCGGGCGGAGAATTTACTTACCGCGACGATGTAGGCGGCCCCGAATAGGACCAGGACAAGGCGACCGGCGAGTGGATCGGGAACGCCAAGCGCAAGCCATGGCATCAGCAACCAGGAAAAGAGTGGTGACCAAGCCGCGGAAATAGCAGCGGGTGACCCCGCCAAATAGCGATGCGCGATCGTAGCGTAGGCCACGAAATCTGCGTTGATGTAGTCGCGTTGTGCGAAGGAAAAGAATCCTGCGGCCAAAGCGTAGACCAGGAGGGAAAGCGGAAGGATTCGATCGCCGCCCGAGCCCGAGGAAAGCGCTTGATGGATTAAGCTCGCGGGCGCCGGACTAATGCGCTGCGAGCCGGGGACGGGCGCGCTCTTCCTGATCCAATCGAGAGACACAGAGAGAGGACTTATCTCATGCGAGCTATCCGCCTTGGCCAGCTTTCACATTTCCTGCTCCAGCCCGATCGGATAGCTCGTAGGAGAGGACGCTTAGGCAATAAATGGACGCGGTTTCCACTCGTAAAACAATCGGACCAAAACTGACGGGGATACAGGCATGATCCTGGGCAAGCTGAAGCTCCTCAGGCGTAAAATCACCCTCCGGCCCGATGCAGATTAAGACGTTGCCTGGCCGTTTCCTTCCGGCTCGGAGCTGTGCGGTGAGCACGTTTTTGAGAGAGATCGCGTCGGTTCCGAGAGAGCCGACCAACCGGAGATCGTGCGCAGGATTAGTGCGGAAATATTCAGCCACGCTTTGCGGCGCTTGAATACGAGGCAGCCATTTTTGGCCGCATTGCTTGGCGGCTTCAATTGCCAACTGCCGCCATTTCTCGCTCTTGCGCTCGTCCGCCTGCACGATGGTGCGCGCGGTGATTAACGGCACCATTACGCTCACCCCGAGCTCGACCCCTTTCTGGATAATCAAATCCATCTGACGCCCCTTGGGCACCGCCTGCGCGAGAGTGATATGGCAGGAAGAAGGTGGTGTTAACGACTCCTGAACGGGCCGAATGCGCGTTTTTTCTCGTTCAAGGCTGACAACCTCGCCCGTTACTTCCCGGCCTTCACCATCGAAAACGAGAACGGAAGCGCCCGGTTGCAGGCGGAGGACAGTGCGGGCGTGGTGGGTTTCCGCCCGGCCAAGAATGAGGAGGTCCGAATTCCAGCCTTCCGGCGCCAGATAGAAACGGTGCACGAAGAGAGACTACCCCGCTCGCTGCGTTCCGTTAGTGAAAGAATTTCCTCGCCCGATCAAAGAATGTTTTGTGCATGGGCGAATTCTCCTCCCGGTAAAGAGAAGCGAACTCCTCCAGCTTCCGGCGCTGCTCGGCATTGAGTCGAGTCGGGACTTCCACCAGCACGCGGGCGAGGAGATCACCGCGGCCGTGACCGTCGAGATTCACAATCCCTTTCCCGCGCAGTTTGAAGATCTGGCCGCTCTGCGTTCCCCCAGGGATTTTAACGTTCGCCTTGCCTTCCAAAGTCGGCACCGCGACATCACCGCCCAGGGCGGCCAGGGTGAAGGGAATGGGAACTTCACAATACAGATTATCGTCTTCGCGCTGAAAGACGGAGTGCTCCTTGATGTGGACCACGACGTAAAGATCTCCCGGCGAACCGCCGCGGATGCCAGCCTCGCCGTTGTTGGAAGAACGCAACCGCGAACCATTGGCGATACCCGCCGGAATTTTCAGCTTGATCCGGCTGCTGCCCTCGACGCGACCTTCTCCTTCACAAGTGCGGCAAGGTTTATCGATGATCTGGCCGACGCCATGACAGCGCGGGCAGGTCTGCGAGACCTGAAAAAAGCCGCGGGCGCTGATGACCTGCCCGCGACCGTTGCAGGTGGGGCAATTGATGGCGCGGGAACCAGCTTCGGCGCCACTGCCGCTGCAGCGGTCGCAGACGTCGAGCTTGCGGACTTCGATTTCCTTGTCGACGCCGGTGGCTGCTTCCTCGAGCGAAATTTGCATGTCATAGCGCAAATCCGATCCTCGCTGTCGATCCTCGGCGCGGCCGCTGCCACCGCCGAAGAAAGTCTCGAAGATACCGCTGGCGCCCCCCGCAGCGCCGGCACCGAAAACTTCGCGAAAAATGTCGAAGGGATCGTGAAAACCACCGCCGCCACCGCCCTGCGCGAAGGCAGCGTGCCCAAAGCGGTCGTAGGCCGCGCGTTTGTTTGCGTCGAAGAGGACATCGTAGGCCTCTCCCAATTCTTTGAATTTCTCTTCGGCCTCGGAATCGTCCGGATTTTTGTCGGGGTGAAAGCGGACGGCCAGTTTGCGATAAGATCGCTTGATCTCATCACCGCTGGCATCGCGTTCCACCTCCAGCACCTCGTAGTAATCCCTCTTCGTAACAGGCATGAATTAACTCGGGTCAGGCCCGCGATTAGAGGAGGACGGAATCATCGCCGCGGTAACAACACGAGCGGAATCACGAACCGCTGGAGACCACCACGCCCGCCGGTCTGAGCAGGCGATCTTTCAGTCGATACCCGCGGCGCGTCTGCCGGATGACGTGTCCCTCCCGCACTCCTTTGCTCTTCTCGTGAGCAATCGCTTCGTGCAGATTCGGATCAAATTTTTGCCCGGCAGCGTCAATCGCTTGCAGTCCGTTATCGGCCAGGAAATCGGTGAGTTGCTTGAGCACCATGCTCATCCCGGAATAGATCGGACCGCCTTCCTCCCGCGCCGCGGAGAGTCCCAGCTCAAAGTTGTCCACGATCGCAATCAAACGCTCGAGGAGTGAACTATTGGCGTATTTGACGGCATCTTCGCGCTCCCGCGCGGTGCGCTTTTTGTAATTCTCGAAATCAGCCTGGGAACGGAGGGCGAGATCGCGAAACCGGTCGAGGTCCGCCTGCAGGGTATTAACGGCTTCTTCACCCGGATCACCCGACGGTTCGGCAGGCGGGGCTTTAGGCATATCACTTGCGGGACTGGCGGGCGGAGGAATTTGGTCTTCCTCGCGCATCTCTGGAATGGTTCTTTTCATGTCTTGCGAATCGCTATCAGGGTAATGTCGTCGTTTTGAGCCTGCGCCCCAATGAAGATTCGTACGTCGCTAATTAACCCGTTAACGATTGCGGGAGCGCCATTGGTCGCATTCGCGCGCACGGATTGCGTCATACGCTCGAAGCCAAATTCATCGCCATTCCCATCGAGCGCTTCGGTCACTCCATCAGTGTAGAGGATCAGGCAATCATCGCGCTCCAGCGGGATGGCGAAATCGTGCGTGATCCTATCGAACACGCTTCCGCTGTCAATTCCGACCGCCATGCCAGGAGGCTTCACCGTTTCGACCGCTTCCGTGGCATGCCGATAGTGCAAAGGCGCGTCATGCCCGGCCCGCGCCAGGGTCACCCCCCCACTTTGCTGATCGAGGACGAGATAGGCCATGCTGATGAACATGTCCTCCTTGATGTCCGGGTAAAGTTGCCGGTTGACCGCCCGCAACACTTCCGCGGGCGAGGAACTTTGCGGTGCCTGACTGCGCAAGACGCTGCGGCAAATCGCCATGATGAGAGACGCGGGCACGCCTTTGCCCGAGACATCCGCGATGGCGACGCCGAGCCGCTGCGCATCGATTTGGATGTAATCGAAATAATCACCGCTGACCTGACGGGCAGGGAGATTGATCCCGGAAATCTCGAATCCGGCGATGGCGGGCGCCTTCGCTGGCAGAAGAATACGCTGGATATCGCGTGCGATCTCGAGGTCGTGGTCGAGCCGCTTCTTCTCGTTCGCTTCGGAGTAAACGATCGCATTGTAGAGCGCGAAAGCGGATTGTTCGGCGATCGATTTGAAAACCACGAAATCGCTCTGCGAAAATGCTTCTCCCTTGAGCCCATTACCAAGAGCGAGCACGCCCATGTTTTGCCGTCCGTAAAGCAGCGGTGTCGCCATCACCGAAGCCGTGCCCAGTGCGGTCTCGCGCAAGCGCGCCAACTCGGGCACCTCGCTCACATCGGTCAGACAGACCGGCTGCTGAGTCTGCCAGACACCGCCCAGAAATCCATCGCCCGCTTGAATGGGATGCACCCGCAAAAAGGCTTCCAGGGCGGATGGCGAGGTCGCGATTTGCGAAATCACGTTCGACGGCAGAGAGACGAGCGGCGGACACCCTTTAGAGAGGAAAGCGGGGATAAGTTTATTCCCGGCCCGATCCGTCAGATAAAGCGCGCCGCCGTGCGCATCGAGAATACGAGTCGCGCCTTCTACGATCAGTCGATGCAGATCGAGCGGACGAATGGTTTCGCGGAAGGCCTCACCGAGTCCGTGGAGAAAATCAAAGACGAGCGTCTCTTCGACCTGAATCTCTTCCTTGGAGCGTTCGAGAGCGCGCACTCTGCGCGCCTGCCAGAGCGCCGTCGCCCCCCAACCGCATAAAGTCAGCGCGAGAAGAAGAGTCGGCCACATGCTTCGGCAGCCAACTTACTTGGACGTGGCGGTAGAGTTAAGGTCTTGCTTGAGATATTCCAGGACGTCCTTAAAACGCGGGACGTTCTCCGGAGCCACCTCACATAATGCCTGATGGGCGTCCAACATGTCCTTGGTTTGTTCCTGGCGCTCAGGAGGAGAGGCGCCTGGCTCTCTGACTAGGACATCACAACGCGGCGCCGTGGCGCCCTTGCTTGTGATCTGAAAAAGCTGGTCGAGGCCGAGACCGAACAGCAGGTCGCGGCTGCGTTCGCCGCAATGCACCACGCGCAGACGTCCTTCCCCCAGTTCCCGCAGGCGCAGAGCCACTCCCGCCATCGTGCCCATGAAAGTGGAATCCATCATCGCGCAACGCTCGAGGTCGATGGTGAAATCCCGATAACCTCGATCCACCATTTCACGGGAGAATTGCTTAAAATTGCCGCTGTTCAAAAAGCTCCCGCGGCCCTCCACCCGTACCCACACGGCTGGACCACTCACCCCCACCTGAATCGAAGAATCCACTACAGCGTAATTGTAAAATTTTTGAGCGGCAGGTCAACCGAACCGGCAAAGGGCAGGCCTAGGATCGCTCCCAGAGAAAAGAGCGCTTCTCTGCCACGATCCGACCGTTCTCCACCAGCAGACAACGCCATGCCAGAACCTTGCCATCATCATGGTATTCGTCTCCCGTCACCCGGAAGGCGCTATGCAAAGTTCCGCGAACGTCGCGATAAGCGAGTTCCTGGGCCTGGGTGAACGCGCGCAGATTCTCCTGCTTGTACTCGAACCGCACGGTGATGTCCGACCTGCGTTTTGCCCGCCAGTAAAAATCGAAATACTCGCCCTGACGCTGGCGCTGATCATAGGCTGTGACCGCGCCGAAGAGGCGATAAGATCGTTCAAAGTTGATTGAAGCCTCCTGGGTGACGGCCTTTGATTTGATTTTGCGCCGACCAGTAGGATCGGCCTGATCGTCTTCGCCGCCCTTGAATGAACTTCTTCTCGGGGCCTGCGCTGTCAGATCGAAGATCTTAAACTTTCGAAATTCGAACGCCGGATCCAGCGCCCGCGGCAGCGGACGAACTTCCGTTAAGTGGCGCGGCTCGACCGTCGCCGCGGAAATTGGCCGCCAAGCACAGAAGAAAAGGAGGACGAGAGCCGCTATCTGGCGCCAGGCGCCCATAGCCGGGAAGCGCGAGCGTCCGCGGGGACGACCGCCAACGCGAGACAAACGCCCTAAAGACGAGCGAGACGAAGAGAGGCATGCCGGGGGCACGCCTTCATCAAACGGAGTGCGCCAACCCATGTCAATGCGCGGTATTTCTCTCCTTTTCAAGAAACTCGCCCGCCGGGCGGCCCCCGTCGGTTTCCTCGCGCTTCCTTCGCGCGTAGCATCGCTCGGTGATCGAGGTGCGTTATGAGCGGGGAATTTTTCTGCCGGGACAGAATATCTGGCTCGACCCGTGGGAGGCACAGGCCTTCGCCTTCATCTCACACGCGCACAGCGATCATATCGCCCCGCACCGCGAGATCGTTCTCTCGGAGCGGACCGCGCGGCTGCTGCAAGCGCGCATGCCGGGGAAACGCGACGAAATCATCCTGCCCTTCGGGCGCGAGCAGGAGGTGCGGGGGTGGCAGGTCACGCTTTATCCCGCCGGTCATATCTTTGGCTCCGCCCAATTTTTTCTGCGGACGGAGAGCGACTCGCTGCTCTACACCGGTGACTTCAAACTTCGCCCGGGCAAATCAGCCGAGCCCGCGGAGTGGACCCAGGCCGACACGCTCATCATGGAGACCACCTACGGGCTGCCCCGCTACCGCCTGCCGCCGAGCGAAAAGGTTATTTCACAAATCGTTAGTTTTTGCCGGGATTCGATCGCGAGTGGCGAAGTGCCGGTCCTGCTCGGTTACTCCCTCGGGAAAGCGCAGGAAATCCTTTGTTCACTTTCCGGCGCCGGGCTGACGCCGATGTTGCACGGGGCCGTTTTTCGCATGACGCAAATCTACGAGCAATTCGGGCAGGAGTTTTGCGAATACCTGCGCTACGACGCGGCGGCGGTGGAGGGCAAGGTGCTGATTTGCCCGCCGAGCGCGAACCGTTCGCGCATGCTCGAGAAAATTCCGCGCAAACGCGTGGCCATGATCAGTGGATGGGCGATCGATCCCAACGCTCTCTATCGTTATCAGGTGGATGCAGCGTTCCCGCTCTCCGATCACGCCGACTACGATGATCTCATCCGCTACGTCGAACTGGTGCAACCGCGGCGCGTTCTAACGCTGCACGGATTTGCCGCCCAGTTCGCGCGCGATTTGCGTGAGCGCGGCATGGAAGCGTGGGCCTTGACGCAGGAAAACCAACTCGAGCTTACCCTGGGGACATTCCGCGAGCCCGCGCGCAGCATTCCCCGCCACGTGACGGAAACTAGCGCGGTCACGGCGCTACTCCCCTCCGAGTTCGCGGAATTTGCAGAGGTAGGCGAAGCCATGGCCGCAACGCCGGCAAAGCTGGAGAAGATAAGGCTTCTCGGTGAATATTTCGGTCCGCTCGAAGATGAGCGCCTGGCGCTCGCCGCAGTCTACTTCACCGGCCACGCTTTTCCGCAAACCGATCTGCGCACGCTCCAGGTGGGCGGCTCCGTTATTTATCGTTCTCTCGCGGCCGCGGCTAAACTGGGCGACGCAGAGTTCCGGCGGATTGCGCACAGTCATGGCGATGCGGGGAAGACGGCGCGGGAAGCGTTAGACGGCCGAACTTCGCCCGAACCATTCACCCTGGCGGCGTCCTACGCTTTTTTCGAGCAACTGCAGCGTGCGCGCGGTCCCCTGCGCAAGACCGAATTGCTGACGGATCGGCTGGCACGCCTCTCCGCCCCGGAAGGGCAATACATCGTCAAAATACTTTCGGGCGATCTGCGCATCGGCTTGCGCGAGGGGCTGGTGGAAGAGGCGATCGCACGCGCCTTCGGCGCCTCGGCGGACGAAGTGAAGGAAGCGAACATGCTTCTGGGCGACATCGGCCGCACGGCTGTCCTAACGAAAAATGGCGAACTGGCGCAGGCCGAGCTCTCCCTCTTCCGCCCGATTAAATGCATGCTCGCCAGTCCGGAACCGACGGCGGAAGCAATCTGGTCTCGTTTCCACGAGGCAAGCAGCGGCGGCACGGTCTACCTGGAGGACAAATTTGATGGAATTCGGGCCCAGATTCATGCCGGAATGGACCGGGCCGAGATCTTCTCGCGGGACCTCAAACGCATTACCGACCAATTCCCCGAAATCGCCGAGCGCGCCCGGAACTTTGGGCAGAAGGTCATTCTCGACGGCGAGATCATCGCCTTCGCCGAGGGCAGAAAGCTAACTTTTTTCGACCTGCAAAAGCGACTCGGGCGAAAAAACGAAGGGGCTGACTTATTTGCCGCCGCCTCGGCGAACGTCCCTGTCATCTTTGTTGCCTTCGATCTCCTGCTTCATGGTGAACGCTCGCTCTTGAAGACATCGCTCCGGGAAAGACGCGATTTGCTGCGCGCGCTCACTCTGCCGCCACAGTTTCAGCTTTCCGGGGTCCTGGCGGCGGAATCGGCCGAGGCGATCGAGCGCGAGTTCAAAAACGCGCGCCTGCGCTCGAATGAAGGTCTCATGATCAAAGATCCCGGGAGTTTTTACTCACCCGGCCGCCGCGGCATGTACTGGTTCAAGTTAAAAAAGGAACTCGCCACTCTCGATGTCGTGGTCGTGGCGGTGGAACTCGGGCACGGCAAACGCAATCATGTGTTGAGCGATTACACTTTCGCGGTGCGCGATGAAGAGGGCGGCGAGCTTTTGCCCATCGGGAAGGCCTACAGCGGATTAACCGACGTCGAGATTGCGGAACTGACGGAGCACTTCAAACGCACCACCGTGTTGGACCGGGGCCGCTATCGAGAAGTGAGCCCGGAGATTGTGATCGAAGTTGCTTTCGATTCCATTCAACCGAGCAATCGGCACGCGAGCGGGCTGGCCCTGCGCTTTCCGCGCATCAAAGCGATTCGGCGCGATAAGACGTTGGCGAACATAGATACGCTGGCCTATGCCCGCCGCCTCGCTGCCGAAAGCGATGCACCAGTTCCCAAGCTGGCATCCTGACCTTCCCGCCAAGCACTGTTCGATTCGCGAAAAATTCGACTAAGGCGAGGGCGTTGCTGTAGGAGTGGGTGAAGGCGTCGGCCGCAGAGGCGCGCCACCAGCGCGGGGATTGACCTTCGCACCGCGTTTCAGCGGTGGTGCACTGCCATCGGGCGACGGGCTGGGAGCCACGGCGGGAGCACCTATCGACGGGGTTGGTTGAGGAACGCGCTGGTCACCGCGGTTGGGCACACCGCCTTTACGGACAGCGGCAGGATTATTGCCCGGAGGAACCGGCCTTGGGTTGGAGAAAGGCTGTAAATGGGCGGCCGGAGGCGTGGTGGCTGCTGGTCGCGAGCTACCGGGAGCGGAAGGCGCCGGAGAAGGCGCGCCTTGCAGATTCCGCGCGCGAGCACGTTCCATTTCCTGGCGCCGCCTTTGCTCGTCGGCCGAACGCAGCTTTTGGTCCGTCCCTTTCGCCGCTTGGCGTTCCGCATGCCGACGTTCTTGCTCGCTCATAAAAGGGGTCGCTGAAATGGCCGGCACCGGTGGCGTGGTGGATGCGACCGTCGCCGCGGGCGTTGTCGTCGGAGCAACCGAGGGGCGCGGGCGGACCGGAGTCGTCGACGGCCGCGGCGGTGGAGGAGTGCTCGCGCGAGCGGGCGGGAGCGGGGTGCTGGGCGCAATCCGCGGCGTGGATACCGGGGAAGGGGTGGCATAGGTTGCAGGCCCGATCGGCAAGCTGGTCAAAGGTCTTGCAGTAATGGCTGCTGCCGGCGGAACGGTCGCCGCAGGTGCCGGGGTGCTGCCGGACCAAACCGGCGTCGCCGGCTTCACGGCAGAAGATGCCGCAGGCGTCGCCGACGCACTACTTTTCAGGTCTTCGCGCTGAAATTTTTTCGCAGGAGCATTTGGCGGCGGGGTGGATTCAGCTTTGATTTTTGCCCGTGCCTTGTCGGCGGCCTGACGATCGGTGACCGCATTCCAGCCGCGATCCGCCGCAGCCGCGCCGACATTCTGCTTGACCGCACGCGGACGATCCTGGCTGCGCATGTTGATGACTGGCGCCGGAAAGGCCACGACGTCGCCACGGACGATCGCACGCGGATTCGCCCCAAGCCCGGCTTCCCGCTCAAGACGAAGGCGCGGAATGGGCTGAGCTGTTTGTGTGGTGATTTCCTCGTAGCTCGGACCGCGGTTCACGATGACCGTGTTGTTGTAACTAATGTTCGTCACGTTAGTCGTCTGACTAACGATGGTGATGTTTTGCTGGGAAGGAACAATCGCACGTTCGATCCGCGTTTCCCCGAGCTGGCGAGTAGGGACGAAGACATATTGGTCTGGTCCGACGTCGTAATAACTGTCCGACCAATTCTGAATACCGGTTGTTCGTTCAAAGCGAGCCTCGGGAGGAAGCGGAGCCCAGCCGACAAACTCGCTCCCCTTTCGCCAGGAAACCCAGGCCGGAGCCCATTCCTCGCCCGGCACCCACACCCAGCCGACGTTGTGCAAACGCGTCCAACGTCCATAGTGATACGTCGCCCACCCAAACGGCTCCTCCGAGATCCACGTCCAGCCGGCGTCCGTGTAAGCCCACTTACCGTTCGTATAGGGGCGCCACTGCGCGCCCGTCGCTTCACGGGGATGATAGACATAACCGTAATCGCTCGTCTCCACCCAGTCGCCGTAGGGCTCGAGTTTTTCATAGAACATGTTGTAGGATTTGCGCGGCTCCGCCTCGCGTCGACCGGAGGCGATCACCGGTTCAGCGCGTTCTTCCGGGACAGCGGTCGCCGCCGGCGTAGCCGGAAATGTCTCGGGCGTGCGCAAAGTTTGTTCGCGGGTAGCTACGTCCGCCTCCCGCTGCGAGAGCTGTTCCGCCTGTTCCTGCTGATGCTCCTTCGCGAGCCGGTCCTGGACCTGGCGCTCGACCTCGGCCTGGCGCTCCTGGTCGGTTTGTTGCTTTTGGCAGCTGAACAAGGCGGCGCCAGTCAAAACTATCAGGAACAATTTCTTCATCTTCACGTTTGATATGACCGCGCTCATGCTCGCTTATTCGAAATACCGGAGCCGAGCGAGTGCAGTTATTACAAGGAAAGGTCGCTCCCAGCCTTATTTCGAATGTGACGAAGTTGTCGAAACGGCGGGCGTCGGCGTGGACCGGATGATGGTGACCGATTCGACCCGATCCCGATGGGCGCGCTGAAAGTTTGCGTAAATGGCGACAAGCAAGAGCGCAGCAAAGATCACTCCCATCGCCAACCAGGCGGCGAGGGAGACGCGTTCAGCTGGAGGCGGATTCTGATCCATCTTTTTGTAACTTCGCGATTTCATCCATTACTCGCTGGCTGAGCTGGCGATACAATTCCTTTCCTTTCCCGGCGACGTCGCCCGCGCTGAAACGCATCGGGTGTCCGACTACTACCGTTATCGGATGAAGGCGAAGGCGACTGCTGCCGCGCGGCCATGCTTCGAAAGAGCCGAAAATACGCATCGGCACCACGGGCGCGAGCGTCTTCGCAATAACGAATCCTAGCCCCGGCTGCGCCGGCTGAAGGTTACCGTCGAGCGTGCGCGCGCCCTCGGGAAAAACGAGTGTGCCCTCCCCCGCCTTTAGAATACGCAAGATTGCTTTCAACGCACTGCGATCACTGCCTTCCTGATCGACGGGAATGACGTTCAGCTTGGGCAGAATTGGCCCCAGGACTGGTAGTTCGAGGAG
Source organism: Verrucomicrobiota bacterium (assembly GCA_040006335.1). Lineage (GTDB taxonomy): Bacteria > Verrucomicrobiota > Verrucomicrobiia > Chthoniobacterales > UBA10450 > AV69. Next base: position 19,184 of record JBDTXE010000001.1, read on the forward strand.
CGTCTTGCGCGCGAGATAGAAAATCGGTCGCCTGGACGCAATCCCCGCCAACGGCGGATCAAGATAACTTTGGTGGTTCATGGCCAAAATCACTGGCCCAGTTTGAATCATGCGCTCCGGATGGATAACGCGATAGTGGAAGAGCGCCTGGCCGATCAGCTTCGACAGGTTGTAGCCGGTCCAATACCAGGCATTCATAAAGCATCGCTGCCGGAAGGCAGATCCGACGCGGGATCGCCACCAGACCGAGTGATTCCAGGCGGGACACCGGCGAGAGCGAGTTGCTGGAGTATTTCCCTGACGACCTGTGGAATGGTCAGGCGGGAACTATCGATGACAAAGGCATCGGGCGCGATTTGCAGGGGTGCGGTCCCGCGGGTGGAATCCGCGCGATCGCGCGCGATGATCTCGTCACATTCACCCTGCGCATTCCGACGAAGCGTTCTCACTTCCGGCGAGGCGTCGAGGTAGAATTTGAAGCGCGTCTCGCGAAAGACGACCGAGCCGATATCGCGTCCTTCTACGACGACATCTCGCTCCGCGGCAAAAGCCCGCATCCTGGCATCGATCAACTCGCGCACGCGCGGAACGCTGCTCACGCGCGAGACGGATTGATTGACCGCCGGCGAGCGGAGATGGGGCGAGGGATCGACTTCATCGAGCAAGATTTGGAATTCGCCCTGGGCTGAAGCGCATGAAAGAGGGACGCCGACCGCGGCGCGGGCAATTTCCTCGGCCCGCTTCAAATCGATCTCATTCCGCAGAAGGTGCCAGGTCAGTGCACGGTAGAGCGCACCGGAATTGATGTAGGCAAATCCGAGTTCCCGCGCCACGGTTCTGGCGACGGTGCTCTTGCCGGAGGCCGCCGGTCCATCGATGGCGATCACGCGGAAAGGGGCCATGGAATCTTGTGTCGCTTTAGATTGAAAACGATCCTGCTCAGGAATCGGCTGGCGGCCGGGAGAGTGGACTAATGACGGGGGTGCTGCCGGACCCGCGCTTTGGATTGATCATTTCATCGATCGCCTCCCCAAATCCAGGATAGGAGGTCTGGATGCATTCGGCATTCTGCACAATGGTCTCGCCATCGGCGAAAAGTCCGGCAATGGCGAAGGCCATGGCGATGCGATGATCGCCGAAACTGGAAACGCGCGCACCGCGCAAGGGCGCCGGTCCGTGGATTTCCATCCCGTCGTTCAACTCGATCACCTGCGCGCCCATCGCGCGCAGATTGTGTGCGATGGCGGCAATACGATCCGTCTCTTTCACCCGCAATTCCTGCGCGTGGCGGATTACGGTCGTGCCTTGCGCGATCGCTCCGGCTACCGCCAGGACCGGCAGTTCGTCGATCAACTGGGCGACTTCCTTTCCTTGAATGACGGTTCCCTTTAAGGGTGCGCCATTTATTTCCACGATCCCGCGCGGCTCATTCTGGTCCACATCCTCGATCGCTTCGCGGACCTGCGCGCCCATGCGGATGAGCACTCCGAGCATGGGCGTGCGGGTGGGATTCAATCCGAGATTCCGCACGAGGAGATGCCCGCCGGGCTGCGCCGCCGCGGCCACCAGCCAGAATGCAGCCGAGGAAAGATCGCCCGGAATGGTGAAGTCGCGTGATTCCGGCACCTGGTCGCCGAAGATCCCGATTACGCCCTGGGGGGATTTTGTCGTGCGCACCATGAAATAGCGCAACATCAGCTCGGTGTGATTGCGCGTCGGCGTGAGTTCCGTCACCGTCGTTTTTCCTCTGGCAAACAAGCCGGCAAGCAAAATCGCGCCTTTCACTTGGGCGCTCGCGAGAGGAAGACGGTAATCAAGCGCATGCAAAGTTCGCCCTTGGATGCGGAGCGGAGCAGTTTGATCGGGACCCTCTGCGACGATGTCAGCGCCCATTTGTCGCAGCGGTTCCAGCACCCGATCCATCGGCCTTCGGGAGAGAGACTCGTCGCCCACCAGGCGGCTATCGAAATTCTGGCCCGCGAGCAGACCGGCCAAAAGACGCATCGTCGTGCCCGAATTTCCGCAATCAATTTCGCGCGTCGGCGCAGTCAGCTGCCGCTTTTTCCCATGAACGATGACGGAGTTCGCCTCCACTTCGTCCACCCGAACGCCGAGCGCGCGCATGGCATCGAGTGTGCGCAGGCAATCGGCGGCCGGAAGAAAACCATCCAGGCGGCAGGGACCATTAGAGAGAGCGCCAATGATCGCGGCACGATGCGATATGCTTTTATCGCCCGGAACGCTGATCTCGGTGTCGATGCGCGGCGCGCGTCTTACGCGAAGATCCATGACTCAGCCTGAGCGCGAATAATTACGCACCGTGCACGTGCGAAGATCGACCCGCGCCAAGAGCACGGGAAAAATCAATTTGGCCAAGCCTCTCCCGGCAAAAAGGGGCAACGCGAAAATCAGGGGACCAGAAATACCTTGTTGGTGTACGGGTCTTTCACTTCCATTCCTGGAGGCAGACCACGCACATCGACATACCCGGCGTTGGGAGCAAAAGGGCTGGTAACGAAGCCTGGCTTGCTTTGCACCGGAATACCGTAAGGCACATCGCCCTTCGCCACTTTGCCGGCGGGCGCGGCCGGCTCCTGCGGCACGGATTCGGTCGTCTGCACTGGCTCCGGGGGCGCCGGAGGGACATCGGGATTGAAGGGTTGAGGCTGCCCATTTGCGTACGGATCTGGCTGAACCTGCCTGGTTACCACCCGCCTCTGCACCGGCGGTTCTTCCACCGTGTTGCAGGAAGTGAGAGCGAAACACCCGGCCAGGGCAAGAAATGGTAAAGATTTCATAGAAGTCGATTCGACGAACCGCCCTTTTCTAATTCAAGGCCCGCCCACTGACAATTGATAAATGGAACGAGCTTGCACCTTCTGCGAATGGCCCGAGTTTCGCTCCTCGTCATACATTCCTTTCGCGGTCGCCTGCGATTCACCCTCAAAAACCAAATGCCAAACGCGAACGACGAAATCCTGATCGTGGACGACGACAACCTGAGTCGGCGTCTGCTGGTGCGGAATCTTGTGGCCGCTGGCTACGTCTGCACTGAAGCGGACGGCGGAGCTGCGGCGGTGGCGCGCATCCGGGAGCGGCCACCCCGTCTTCTCCTGCTCGACTACGATATGCCGGAAGTCGACGGCGCCGAAGTGCTCCAGAAAATTCGAAGCGATCCCTCGGCCGCGGTGGCCCAGCTGCCCACGATCATGCTGACGGGTCACGGCGGGGAAGAAAGCGAAGTGCTTTGTCTCGCCGCCGGCGCGGACGACTTCGTGACCAAGCCTATTTTACCCGCCGTCCTGCGCGCACGCATCGAGACTCAACTGCGCTTAAGAATGATGCGGGAGCAGCTCATGCAGCAGAACGAGGAGCTCGAGGCTTGGCGCCAGAGATTGGAGCAGGACCTGGCTGCGGCGCGCCTCACTCAGCAATCACTCATCCCGCAGCATCCGCCCGCGCTCCCCGGCTGGGAGGTCGCTTCCTATTACCGGCCGGTGATTCAAGTCGGAGGAGATATTTACGGTTGGTTGCGTATGACGGATGGACGCTTCCTCTTTTGGATCGCGGACGCCACCGGCCACGGCGCGGCTGCGGCCCTTTTGACGACGGTGGCGAAATTACTTTTCCATCATGCCGCGGTGGAGCATAGCGCTCCCGCTGAGATCATGGGACTGGTCGATCGCGATTTTCGCAGCATTCTGGGCGCTCGCTCTTTCATGACAGCGATGTGCGTCGCGCTCGATCCCGAGACAGGAGATGCCAGCGTGGTCGGGGCGGGCCATCCTCCGCTCTTGGTCGCAAGGGGAAACCGCGCCACTGAAGTGATCGGGTCGGAATCGCCGCCTTTGGGTTTGGCCGGAAGTACGAGTTTTCGGGAGACTGCGGTCCAGCTCGGGAAGGGCGACCTTTTCCTGCTTTATACGGACGGACTCTACGGCTCGTTCAACGGCAAGCACCGCCGAACCACGCCGGATGATCTGGCACATCGTATGCAAATGAACACGACCAGCGCGGTGAACCTGCTCAATCGCGTGGTGCATGAGTCGGGCGAAAACAACGGCAATCAGGTCGCAGCCGACGACATTGCGGCCCTGGCGGTTCGACGACAAGCCAACGGAAAATAGTTCCGCTCCCTCGAATTTAGTATTGCCCTCGTGCGCCCTTCGGTTTTAATCACCTTCTTATGCCGAAAACCACAGCCAAAAAATCCCCCGCCAAACGGAAGCCCAACGCGGCTTTCATGCGCCCGATGCAGCCCGACGATAAACTCGCCGCCATTGTTGGGTCCAAACCAATCCCTCGTTCCGAGATCACGAAAAAGGTCTGGGACTATATCAAAAAGCACGGTCTGCAGGACAAAAAGAAACGGACTCAGATCAACGGGGATGACAACATGCGTGCTGTTTTCGGTGGCAAAACCAGCGTCACCATGTTTGAGATGACCAAGCTGGTGAACCAGCACATGAAGTAGTCGTTTTCCAAAAATCTTTGTGAGAGCCCGGCGTTCCCGCGTCCGGGCTCTTTTATTTCCGGCCTCGTTTTCGAGATTCTGGCAGTTCACTTCCCCTTGCGTCCCGAGGTTATTCGGCAGACGTTTCCGGGTGAAAAAGCTCTTATTGCTCAGCGCCGCGGTCTTCTTTAGTGGCGCGTTGGCTGCCTCCGCGGAGTTGAATTGGCTGACTGATTTCGCGGCAGCGAAATCCAAAGCAAAGTCCGACCACAAACTGGTGCTCCTCGATTTCACCGGCTCGGACTGGTGCGGATGGTGCAAACTTTTGAAGGCAGAGGTCTTTTCACAACCGCAGTTTCAGGAGTATGCAGCAAAGAATCTTGTCCTGGTGGAGCTGGACTTTCCACGTTCCAAGCCGCAGACAGATGCGGTGAAAAAGCAAAACAGCGAACTCGCCGACCAATACCAGATCGAGGGATTCCCGACCTTGGTGGTATTGGACGCCGAAGGCAAAAGTGTCGGCAAGCTGGGCTACATGGAAGGTGGCCCGAAAGCTTTTATCGCCGCGCTGGAAAAGTTGCGCAACGGCTAACACGCGCAACGCTCCCCGGTTTTAGCCCAGCGCTGGTTGCATGCGTCCCATGAGGAAGGCGCGCTGCAGCACGTCTGTCAGTTCCCGGCGGGTAAAGGGTTTGGGCAGAGCCGCCCGAAAACCGTACTCAAGAAATTCCGCGAGGGCCGCTTCATCGGAGTAGCCGCTGCAAATGATGGCGATGACCTGCGGATCGAGATTGCGCAACCGTTCGATCGTGGCAAGGCCACCCATCCCTCCGCGAATCGTGGCGTCGAGGATGACGGCGTCGAAGTTTTCGCCGCGACGCATCGCTCGCTCGTAATTCTTCACTGCTTCCACCCCATCCGGAACAGCCGTCACATCATAGCCGAGAGTGCCCAGCAATTGCGAAGTGAGATCACGAATGCCTTCCTCATCGTCCATCACCAAAATCCGTTGGTAGTTGGTGGTGCGCCCCGGCATCAGCACCGGCTTGCGCACGGGCGCACTCTGGACTTTCGCGGCCGGCAGATAAAACGCGAAGGCGGCCCCATGTGACGTCGATTCTTCGAGGTGCAGCAGCCCGCCATGCTTTTTCACGATGGAATAGCTGATGGAAAGGCCAAGACCGCTGCTGGCGGCTTTGGTCGTAAAGTAGGGATCGAAAATCTTGGACGTGAGATGATCGGGAACGCCTTTGCCCTGATCGGCAATGATCACTTTGACGTAATTGCCGGCCGGCAGGAGCGAGCCGGCTTTTTGCTCCAATTGCACGTTGCGACCAGAAACCTCCACCGTCCCACCGTGCGGCGTCGCTTCCCGCGCGTTGATCATCAGCGCATTGATGACCTGCTCAATCTGGGTGGAATCGACTTCTGCGCGCCACAAATCGGACGGAATATCGATATCCGCGCGGAGGTTGGAGCCGTGGAGAGAAAAGTTCGCAGCCTTCCTCAACAGTTCCGACATCGGCACTGCTTTCTTTACCGGGGCTCCGCCTTTTGAGAACGTGAGCAGCTGACTCGACAGATGCGCCGCCTGTTGCGCGGCCTGGGCCGCCTTCGTCAGCGAAGTGAGCAGCGCGTTGTTTTCGGTCGAAGTCTCCAGTTGTGCGAGGCCGATGTTACCGGAAATGACCGTCAGAATATTATTGAGATCGTGCGCGATACCGCCCGCCAGCGTTCCAAGCGACTCAAGCTTGCCGGTGGTCAAACGATCGTGTTCAGCGCGTTTGCGCTCTGTGATATCGCGGAAAAACGCGGAGACCCCGCCACCGCTCGGGTAGGCGTGGACTTCAAACCAGCTTTTGCCGGTCGGATCAGCGGCTTCGAACTCGATCGGCTGATGACGAGCCAGGACGCGGCGAAAATTCTTCTCAAAGATCGACCCGCAAAACTCTGGAAATTTCTCCCATAGCTCGCCCCCCATGACCTCCGAACGAGCCCGGCCCAACAGCGTTTCGGCCTCCGGATTCAAGTAGGTCACATGCCAGGTGGCATTGAGGGCGAGAAAGCCGTCCGTCGTGTTCTCGAGGATATTCGCCATCGTGCTGGCGGACTCCTGCAATTCCAGCCTCGCCTGATTACGTTCCGCCAGATTGTGAATATGTCGTTCCGCCACGGAGAGGCGCACATTCAGGCGCGAAAGATCGATCGGCTTGGTCAGGTAGTCGTTTGCACCCGCCTCGAGCGCCTGCTCCAAATCTTCGCGATCTGCTTTCGCAGTCACGAGCAGGATGAAAAGTGCGTCGCCGTTCGCGCGCGCCCGAAGTTCACGGCACAAGTCGAGCCCGCTTTTCCCGGGCAGCATCCAATCCAGGATGAGGAACGGATAGGAGTCGCTCTCTAGCGCATGCTGAGCTTCCTCGGCGGTCGCTACGGCATGCACCTCGTGCCCGCGCATCTCGATCAGCCGCTTCAGCGTCTGGCGGCTATCATCCTGATCTTCAACAAGCAGAATCTTCATTCGGGACAGGGATTGCGTCACCGCGCCGGCCTTATTTGGATCGTAACTACGGCCTTGGTACGCAATGCCCGTGAAAAGAGCAATTTAGCTGCCACACCCATACCAACTCCGGCAGAGGGAGAGATGAGCTAAACTCCTCGGATTGAGCACGTTTCTTGGTAGGGATGGACACGACTGCCGCGCCCAAGGGGAGGACTGCATCTTGATTCACTGGTGTTCGCGAGCTTCGCCAAGACCGCGGACGTGCCGGATGACGATATTGCGTTGCAGATCCCGTCTGCTAGATACCCATCGCGCGCCTTCGCCATGTCTCGATTTTTCGCTGCCACCATCGGTCTTCTCCTCGCGGTTTCGCTCCGCGCTCAGTCGCCAACTCCGCCCGAGGCGAAACCTCCACCGCCCTCGCCCTCCGCCACGCCACTAACAGTGAGCTCAGTCCATCTCGATGCTCCGATCATCGCGCTCACTTTCGACGACGGTCCGAGCGACAAACTGACGCCGCAGCTCCTCGATCTTCTCGCCCGGCACCACATCAAAGCCACTTTCTTTGTCGTGGGCGAAAACGCGGCTGAACACCCTGAAATTCTGCGGCGAGCAGTGCGCGAAGGCCATGAAATCGGTAACCACAGCTGGTCGCATCCCGATTTTGCCAAAATGTCCGACGACGGGGTCCGCCGCGAGATCAAGCGCACCGAGGAGGCGATTACCGACGCGATTGGAACACGCCCGATTCTACTCCGCCCTCCTTACGGGGCGGTGACAACGCGGCAGAAACACTTCATTCACGATGAGCTCGGTTATGAGATCATTCTTTGGGATGTCGATCCGCTGGACTGGAAGAAACCGGGACCGAGCGTGGTGACGAATCGTATTCTGAAAGAGACGCGCGCGGGCTCGATCGTGCTGGCGCACGATATTCATGCTTCCACTATTCAAGCGATGCCCGAAACCCTGAATCAACTGGAGGAGAAAGGGTTCAAGTTTGTGACCGTCTCCGAGCTCATTCGGCTCGCCAAATCCCAGCCGCCCAAGCTGGCGCCGGTGACGGCGGCCGCGGCGGCGAGCGCGCCACCCTCCATGCCGGGCACGGCGCCGTCGCCACATCGTTAGCCAAACGGCATGATCGCCGATCAGTATTTGCAGCTTCGGACCGATCTCGAAACTGCGATGATTGCGCTCCTGCGTCTGGCCGTAGACGTGCAGCGCTCCGGCGCCTCCGCTGAGACGCTGCAGGCCCTTCTGGCGGATATTCGGGAGCCGTTGCTTTTCGTCGTGGTGGGAGAAGTCAAAGCGGGTAAGTCTTCGCTTCTGAACGCGCTTTTCGGCCACGAATTTGCTCGCGCCGACGTTCTTCCCGCCACCGATCGCGTCTGCATTTTTCGCTACGGCGCAGAGGAAAAAACAATCGAGGTCTCGCCGCAATTGATCGAGCGCTATTTGCCGATCGAGTTCCTGCGCGACTTCAACGTTGTCGACACCCCAGGCACCAACACCATGGTAGCCGAGCACCAGCAAATCACGGAAAAATTTGTGCCACGGGCTGATCTGGTCCTCTTCGTTTTTTCCGTCGTGAATCCATGGACACAATCTGCCTGGGAGCTGCTGGCCTTTGTGCAAAAACGCTGGCTGAAAAATGTGGTCTTCGTTCTCCAGCAAGCCGATCTGCGCGAGCCCGCTGAAGTGGAAGTGGTCCGGCATCACCTGAGCGATACCGCCATGCAGAAGCTGGGCTTTGCGCCGCCCATCTTTGCCGTTTCGGCGCGTCAGGCCCTGCTCGCAAAGAAGGGCACGGGCGATACGGCAAAGCTATTCGCAGGCAGCCAATTCGGTCCTTTGGAAGACCAGATAAATCGTGTCGTCTCGGAGGCAAACGAGCGGATGACGAAATTGGATTCCGCCTGGCGAACCTCGAAAATTTTGCTCGGCGAAATCGCGGAAGATTTACGCGCGGCCTTCACCACCATCCAGCGCGACGAGGAGCGGCTGGATCGCATTTTTGCTTTCCTGCAGGCCCGCGAGGAACAGACTCGCCGCCAGATTCACGGATTTCTTCGCGGCATCGAACAGGCCTGCCGCGAGTGCGCCTCCCAAGGCACGCAACTCCTGGAACGTCGCCTCACTTTTTGGACGACGATCAAACTGGTCTGGCGTCGCGACGACTGGCAGCGGGATTTCCAGGGCGAAATGGAGACCAAGCTGCGACAAATCGTGCAGCCGCAAATCGATCATGCCGTCCAGTTGCTGGAGACGGACCTGCGTGGAATCTGGCCGCAACTGGAGGAAATGCTCGACCCGCATTTGGGTGGCGACGCGAAATCGCACGCACCCACCGCGCCGCCCGATTTCTCCCGGCAACGTCGGGAACTGCTCGCCTCCATTCAGCTGACTCTGGCCGAGCGCATCAGTGGCCGCGCGATCGAAGAGCAGCTCGCCGCCATTTTCCGCGAGACCTCGGATCGCCTGCGCATCCCGGCGGGCGTGGTCGCCGCCGGCGGCGTCGTCGCGGTCATCGCGGCGATGAGCAGTGCTGCGGTCGCGGATGTGACCGGCGTGCTCGCAGCTTCCGCGGCAGTGCTCGGGACGTTGGTCGCCCATCGGCAACGGCAGAAAATCCTCAGCACCTACGCTGCGCAGATGGAGGCGAAACAGGTAGAGCTTGTGGGTGCCATCGAAGCTCAAATAACGCGGGCGATTGAAGTCTTTTACGCCGAAATCCGTGCCACTCTGCAACCGCTCGCCGCCTTCTGCCAGGCGCAGCGGGAGCGTCATCAACCGATGATGGATCGTATCGCGGAACTCGAACGAACCTTCGATCAACTGCGGCCACGACTGCCCGCAATCAGCCCCGACCCGCCAGCTGGTGTAACGCCGGAGCGCGCCTGAATACGAAGTCGCACCGGGCGACTATCGGGAAGTCGCGTCGGACTGTTGCACCAGTCGCGAATCCGCCTGTCGCCGCGCAATGACGAAGTGATTGTTATCGCCGTAGTTGCGCCACGGCCCCGGCGGGACGTCGCGCACTTCCACGAACTGCCAGTCTGTCACATCGGTCGGCGCGAGCCCAAGATAGTCCCGCACCGCCGGGGAAACATCCAGGCCGGCGCCATGGTTCAAATTCGGCTTGGGCCGCTCGTTTTGAAACACATATTGAAAGTGATCCGTCCGAAACGGCCCGCAATCTTCCCACTGCGCGTAAGCGATCCGGTTCCCTTTACGAATCGCGAGCCAGCGATCCTTGCACACGGACCGGCCCGGCTCGGTGTAGATCTTCCGGAACCATGGGATAACCAACGGAGCCTCGGGCTTGGATTGCCCATGCGTGACGTCGTTGTATGGGAGCGCGCAATAGAAAGGATTCTGGCGCGGGACAAACGCGACGGGCACATAATTGCGCCGGGAGGAATAATCGGGATTATCGAAGCCGCCGTAGTTTGCGCTCCAATTCGCGTCCCACGAACTTTTATGATTCGGGACCGGATTGTTGCCGGATGCCTGCTCGCCGATCCAGAAGATCGTGGTCACGATGTTCGTCTTCCATGGATAACGCGTGGTCGTGCTGGTCCGCGAAGCCGTCGGCACGAACACCTGTGGCTCTACTTTGAGCAGCGCCTGTTCGCGGAGCTTGCGAGCATACTTCGCAAAGTCTCCCGCGCTTTCGTAGGGCGATTGCGCCAGCGCGTGCGTCACGGCTACCGCAACCAATGCTGAAAAAATGAGAGTTCTCCTCATTGGCTACACGGTCTCTATGCGAAAAGCTCCAGCCGGGCAAGCGGTTTTCCCCGCGAGAACGTCCGCCACCGCTGACACTTACCTAAATTAAAGCAGCATCTATTCCAGCGTTCCACAGGCCCGGCCGCGCCTCAGTTCAGCCTCGCGTGATGCGGGTGTCGTGCCGGAAGCGATCGTCGCTCGAAGGATAATCGAGCGTGAAATGCAACCCCCGGCTCTCTTTGCGCAGTAACGCACTATCCACAATCAAAGCCGCAACCGTGGCGAGGTTTCGTAACTCCAACAAATCTACGGAGATTTTGAAATTCCAGTAAAATTCATGGATCTCATGTTGCAGATTGCGTAAACGGGAGGCGGCGCGCTGCAAACGCTTATCACTGCGCACGATTCCGACGTAGTCGCCCATCAATCGGCGGATCTCGTCCCAGTTATGATAAATGACGACCATCTCGTCCACGTCCTGCACATCGCCCGCGACCCAGTCCGGCAACGGCACTTCCGGCTCACGCTTTCTTATCTTCTCCCGCGTCAACGCCACGCAGGCTCGATGCGCCAAGACTACGCCTTCCAGAAGCGAATTACTCGCGAGGCGATTCGCGCCGTGCAATCCAGTGCAGGCAACTTCCCCGATCGCATACAGGCCGCGCAAGCTGCTCGCGCCATTGACGTCGCTCTGAATCCCGCCGCATTGATAGTGAGCCGCGGGCACCACCGGGATCGGCTCCTTGCTCATATCGATCCCAAGCTTGAGTAAGGTTTCGAAAATGTGCGGGAAGCGTTCCCGCAAAAATGCCTCGGGTCGGTTGCTGATGTCGAGAAAGACGCACTGGGCACCGCTGCGCTTGATTTCCGCGTCGATCGCTCGCGCCACGACATCGCGCGGTGCCAGCGCTCCGCGCGGATGATGGCGCTGCATGAAATCCTCCCCCTGCCCATTGCGGAGAACACCGCCTTCGCCCCGCACCGCCTCACTGATGAGAAAGGATCGTGCTGCCGGATGAAACAAACAGGTGGGGTGGAACTGCACGAATTCCATGTTGGCAATCGTCGCGCCCGCGCGCCAGGCCATAGCGACCCCGTCCCCCGTCGCGACAGCAGGATTCGTGGTGTAGAGGTAAACCTTCCCGCACCCGCCCGTGGCCAGGACGACGCGCGAACTCCGAATTGTTTCCACTTTCCCGGAATTTTCGTCGAGCGCGTAAAGGCCGAGCACACGATCCTCCGCGGCGAATCCAAGCTTGGCGGCCGTGATCAGATCGATCGCCATGTAATTTTCCAGTAGTTCCACGTGCTGGGCGCGCCCCAGTTCGTTCAAAAGGGCAGATTCGATCTCCCGCCCGGTGACATCCTGCACGTGCAACACCCGGCGCTTGGAGTGACCACCTTCGCGCCCGAGATCGAGCTCGCGCTGACCTGAAACTTCTCTCTCATCGAAGTGCACGCCGATTTCCTGCAGCTCACGAATCGCAGCCGGCGCCTCCGTGATAATGGTGCGCACCACCTGCTCGTCACATAACCCGGCGCCAGCTTCGATTGTATCGCGCACGTGCAATTCGAAAGAATCTTCGTCGCTCGTGACACAGGCAATTCCGCCCTGCGCCCAGGCCGTGTTCGAATCGCTCCCTTTCCGCTTGGTGATGACCGCAACCGACCCATGCTTCGCGGCTTTGAGGGCGAAACTCAACCCGGCGATTCCACTGCCGACCACGACGAAATCAAAATCCTTCATGCCAGACGCAGATTATCGATCAGCCGTGTGCGGCCGATCCAGACGGCGAGAGCCAGGACGGAATCCTCCCGCATGGAGTCGAGCGGTTGCAAAGTTTGGCCATCGACAATGCTGAGATAATCAATCCGGGCGTTCGGTCGAGATTGAATCATTTCCCGCGCGCCTAGCAGCAGCTTAGATACTGACTTTTCTCCGTCGGCCACCGCCGCCTTCATCTCCAGAGCGGCTCGCCGCAGCACGGTCGCTTCGCTTCGTTCGATCGTGTTCAGATATTGATTGCGCGAACTCAAAGCGAGTCCGTCGGCTTCGCGGACCGTGGGCACTCCAATGACCTTAATGGCAAAATTGAGATCGCGCACCATCCGCCGAATCACCGCAAGTTGTTGATAATCCTTCTCGCCAAAGATTGCGCTCTGGGGAGCAACGAGATGGAAAAGCTTCGCGACCACGGTGCAAACGCCGCGGAAATGCCCGGGGCGGGAAGCGCCACAAAGACTGTTCGCGAGAACATTCTCTTCCACGAAGACCGAACGATCGGGAAAATAGATCTCACGCGGCCGGAAGAGGACGTCGACCCCGGCGTCGCGACAAGCGCTTTCATCTGCAGCCTCCGGACGAGGATATTTTTCAAAGTCCGCACCGGGCTCGAATTGCAGCGGATTCACATAAATACTCACGGTGACTTCCCCCCCGGATTTCACTTGAGTTCGTGCAACGCGAATCAGTTCGAGATGCCCGCGATGAAGTGCTCCCATGGTTGGCACCATGGCGCAGGGCAGCTGTCGTTGAAGGGCGTGTTCCTGCATCGCCGCAGGAGAATCGATCACTTTTATTTCCATCCGCGCGAAGCGCAGCGAAATCGCGTGCCTCCCGGAACGCAAGTCAGTTCTTCTCGCCGGCAGGAAAAAGAGTCGGCGCCGGATCGAGCCAAATTGCCTGGCGACCGACGAAGAAACTGGCGTGATGAAACTGTTCCCAACCCGCACGTTTGGCCAGCTGATCCATCTCGGCGAAACTGAAAGCGCGCGCCGCGGAAAGACGACCGTCGAACTTCGTCATCGGTTCGCGGTAAAGTGTCTCGGTCACGACAAAGACCGCCAGGCTCAGAAAACGGGAACGCTGCAAGTCGGTCACCAGAATCGCGCCGCTCGACAGTTCCCGAAATTTCCGCAGGGCCCGAATCACATCCTCTTCACTGAAATGATGGAGCGCGAGCGAACAAATAACGATGTCATAGGCGTCGTCAGCTCCCCACGCGAAGAGGTCTGCGCAGGAAAAACTGATTTCTGGATAGGAGACACTCAGTCGGCGGGCGATTTCAATCGTCGCTTCCTGCTGATCGATTGCCTCGATTTCAACCGGGACGTTGCGCGACCGCGCGTAATCAACAATCAAACGCGGGACGTCGCCGGACCCGGTCGCAACGTCGAGCAGACGGATCTTAGAATTCGCCCTTAGCCAGCGTCGCAGGAAATGATGGATGATGCGGTAGCCGCCGAACCAGCGATTCAGCGAGCGGAGATTGGCGAGATCCTGCTCGAGCTCCGCCGAAACGGGCTGCGGAAGGTCCATCAGCTCGGGCGTGGCCGCATCGAAAATCCGTTTCATTGGATTTCAAACCTCCGCGTGCCCGAAAGCATTTCCCCAAGCTCGCCAGCCCGTCGTCACATTCCCAGAAACTGCCGCCACTCCTCCGGCAGCTCGGCCGATTCTACTTCGCTGCCGATCCGGCCTTCGAACTCGGGTCGAAAACTCGTGCTCGTGCCGTAAACCATGATCGCGTCTTCGCTGCCTTCAACACGCAGAGCGTGCGCGACTCCCGGAGGAATGACGACGCCAACATTGTTGGCACTGCGGTAATTATCGCCGTCGATCGAAAATCGCATGGTGCGCTTCCCCATCCCGGCACGGAGGTCGCGCAAAATCATTTCGAGGCGGCCGGTGACGAAAAACATCACGTCCCACTGCTCTTTCGAGTAAGGACGCTCCGCCGCCGGCGCCGTCTTGAATTGGCGCGCGAAATAATCGGCCGCGCTTTCGCCCGTGGGAACGAAAGGAGGATGCACGTGGAAACCTTTGGCTGTGTGCCCGAACATTCGCGCCGCGGACCACTGCGCGGGCCAAAGCTTGATCTCCGACAGTATCCCCTCATCGCGCCGCGCAAATTCGCCAAACGAACCGCGAAAAGGTTGTCGATAAATTCGACGGGGGAATATTTCCACGCCCGGGATCCACACTTCATCAAACTTCTCCCGTCCGGCCGCCAGAAGCACACCCGCTTCGAGACCAGTCGTCCCAAGTTGTTCCGGCAAAGAGGCGCTCTCATAATCCCTCGTGCCGATCCGCTTCGCCAAAGCCGGATCAAGTCCGCGCCAAAGATCATCCTTCTCTTCCTTCACGCCATCGCTCCTAGTGAGAAATCTGCGACCGCGCGAGAAAGATTTGAGTTATAACACGGATCGTTCTGGAAAATTGTGGGCCAGCGCCGCGCCAGCCCAGGGCAAACTCCTGTCGCTTCCTCTCCAGGCTCCTCCCGGCGCAGCTCTGCATACGGCACCGAGACACTGCGAAATCCCGCATCGCGCAACTTCAGGCAATACTCAGCCCCGGCGCAAACACGATCTCGGCCGACCAGACCCGGGCTGCCGAATTTTTGATAGAGATCGCGCCGGGTCAGGAGACAAGAAGCGCTGAGCGCGCTGTAATTGCGCGCGGTCTGCAACTGACGATTCACTCCGGGGTCAGTGCGATTAAAGCCGGCGAAAGCGGGGCGCGCCGAGCCATCGGGCATGAGGACGTAACCTGCGCTCTCAACGCTACCGTCCGGATTGAGCAACCGCGGACCCACTGCGCCGATTTCCTGCTCCGCCAAGTACTCGCCCAAGGCGTGCAGCCACGAGCGCTCCAGCGGTAGCAGACCCGCATCGAGAAATAGAACCCAATCCCCGATCGCACTTTCCGCGGCCACCGCAAATTCGAGAGAAGCAAAATCGGTGGCGGATTGGATCGCCTCCATCGCGGATGGCGAAAGAGCGGGAGTGGCGACGATCGAAATTTTAACCTCTGGAATCGGACGCCGCACGCGATAGGCATGGGTATTCCAATCCACACTCACTCGCGCCGTCTGGTTTTTTCGCGCCAGATGCTCGGCGACGGCTTGTTTTCCTGCCTCCAGCGCGCCAGGCTTTCTCCGAATATTATGCGCGGTAGACTGCGGCGTTCGCCGCCAGTGATAAAGCACGCGTTCCAGATGATGAATGCGTTGCGTCCGTTCCGAGACGCGCAGGAGAAGATCGAAATCCTGCGCGCCATCAAATTCACTGCGAAATTCATCCACCAATCCTCGCCGCAGCGCGACGAAGTGCCCCAGATAATCATGCGTCAGAAAGAAGTCTGGCGACCAGTCGGGTTTGAGCATCGGCGCGCTGAAGTGATCATGCACGATCTTGTCTTCATCCGAGTAAATGACATCCGCGCGCGGTTCGTTCTGCAGCAGTTCCACCACGCGAAAGATGGCGTCACGCTCCAAGAGATCGTCGTGATCGAGGAGAGCAACCCATTCTCCGCCCGCAGCCTGCAAGGCGCGATTCAGGGCGGAGGAAATGCCACCGTGCGCCCCTGGCGGAAGCAAGCGGATGCGCGCATCTTTTTCGCTAAGTTTCGTTAGTTTTTCGCCGAAGCCAGCCTGGGTCGAACCGTCATCAGCGATCAAGAGCTCCCATTGCGGATAGATCTGAGCGCAGACCGAGGTGACGGCGGCGTCGAGCCAGCGCCTGTCCGAATTGTAAGTCGCCATCAGCACGGAAACCAGCGGCCGGTCTTCCCATTTTTTCGAGGACTCGGTCAATTCAGGGATTCTCTCCGCGGGCAGACGATGACGTGAAAACCAACATTCGTAAGCCGTCTCCTCAGGGACAACCTTGCGCCGTTCCCGCCGAGACCAGCGGAACGGCAAGGTTAGAAATTCCGCAACGCGGCCATTGGCGCTTCGCCGCAGGCGCTGGTGTTCCGCCCGCAGGCTTTCCAGCTCGCGCTTGGTATCCTTGAGTCGGAGAAGCTCTTCTTCCAAACGCGCGATATGCTGCTCGACGGCGCGGTGTTCATCCTCCTCCATGACCACAGTATATTGATTGCTGCCCAAGGTGAGCAAACTTACGCTGCGCCGGCCCCGCTCCTCATGCTTTCCTACAGCGTCTATCTGATCTACCGGGCCGGGATTGCCCTCCTAAATCTTCTCCCGCTGGGCGCTCATTTCGGGATCGGCTATCTCGGGGGAACGCTGGCATGGGTTTTATCGGGGAAATATCGTCGCCTCGCGCAACGCAACGTGGGACTCGCCTTTGGCGACGAGCTTTCCCCGCGTGAAGCTCGCCTCCTCGTCCGTCGCCATTTTCGGCAACTGGGCGCGAATGCGGTCTCCAGCCTGAAATTTCCGCAAATGTCGACCGCGGACATTTTACAGAGGGTGCGCGTGGAAGGGCTCGACTATCTCAACCCCTGCGAGGGTGAAGGGAAGCCCGTAGTCCTTCTTCTCAGCCACCTGAGCAGCTGGGAACTGACGGCTCAATTACTGCCGCCTCTGGTTCCCGGGCGTCCGAAGGCGACCATTTATCAACGCCTGAGCAATTCGCATATCGACGCGCACATCCGGGAAACGCGCGCCCGCTTCGGAATTCAACTTTTCGATCGAAGCGAAGGCTTCGGGAAAGCGATTGCAATGCTGCGACGCGGCGGTGTCGTATCCGTCCTGAGCGATCAACATGCCGGCGATCATGGAGTTTGGACGCCCTTCTTCGCCCGGCTCGCCTCCACCACGCCCCTGCCTGCGCTCCTGGCGAAACGAACCGGGGCACAGCTGGTCCCGTTTGCCATTGTCACGGATGGTTTCGCGCGCTGGCGCGCAATCATCGACCCGCCAATTGAGACTTCGAACGAGAGCGTGGCGGAGCTGAGCGCGCGAGTGAATCAAGTGATCGAACGCCAGGTGCGGCGGGCTCCGGCGGATTGGTTCTGGGTGCACAACCGCTGGAAAACTCCGACTCCGAATTTCCTTCTGTCGAATTATCGCCGCGAGACCTATGTGCCTCCGGGAGAGATCCCGCTGAAGCCGTTCCGCATTCTCGTGCGCAGCAGCAACTGGCTGGGCGACGCCGTCATGAGTATTCCGGCGCTGCGCGCGATCAAGGCGGGACGGGCGGACATCTATCTTGCCGTGGCTGCGCCGGCAAAGATTGCCGACCTCTGGCGCGAAGTTCGAGAAGTCGATGAGGTGATTCCATTGCCCAATCGCTCCCTCTGGAAATGCGCTTCCGCTATTCGCCGCCGAGGGTCGTGGGACGTCGCCGTTCTTTTTCCAAATTCACTGCGCAGCGCGATGGAGGCCTGGCTGGCGGGCATACCGCGACGAGCGGGTTTTGCGGGACATGCCCGGCGCTGGTTACTGCACCAGTATCCTCGCGAAAAACCAGCCCGCGGCATCGTTCATCAGTCGATTCATTATCTCCAGCTGGCGGCGACTCTGGGTGCAGACCTCTCCGGCGCGATGACACCGACGCCGCTCCAACCCAGCCGGAATGGGGAATTAAAGATCGGGTTATGTCCCGGCGCGGAGTATGGTCCCGCCAAGCGTTGGCCTGCGGAGCGGTTTGCGGAAGTCGCGCAGATTCTCACCGGCGAATTGGAGGCGCACTGGATATTATTCGGGACGAACGCGGACGAGGAAATCGGGCAATCGATCGCGCGCACTCTCGACGCGACGCACTGTGAGAATCGCATCGGGCAAACTCTCCTCGGTGACCTCATCCGCGAGCTGCGCGCCTGTCATCTTCTTCTGACCAACGATACCGGCACGATGCATCTCGCGGCTTTTCTTGGGATCCCAACGGTGTCCATCTTCGGATCGACCGAGCCGCGCCGCAGCGCCCCGCTCGGCCCGCTCAACAAGATCCTGCGCCACCACGTCGAGTGCAGTCCCTGTTACCTGCGCGAATGCCCCATCGATTTTCGATGCATGCGCGCGCTCACGGTGGATGAGGTCGTCGCGGCGATCCGGGAAACTGTCGGGACCCTTCGGCGGAAGAGAGCGGTGGGTTAGGTTTGCTTTCCCGCGCCGACTCGCAATCATCGGCGATTCAGTCATGCAAAGCCAGAAACCACGAATTCGCACCGAAGTGCAGGTAATGTTTTTCGACACCGATTGCGCGGCGGTCGTCCACAATATCGCCTACCTCCGTTTTATCGAAACGGCGCGGACGCTTTTGGCCGAAGAGTTGGGACTACCGCTGCGGGAAATGGCGGAAACGAAACGCTTTCCCGTAGTTGTGCGGACGGAGATCAACTATCGCCGCGCGGCGCAGCTGGGGGATCGTCTTATCATCGACGGGTGGCTCGATCAGATTGATCGCGTCCGTTTTTGGTGCGCCTTTCGCGTTACCCGCGCGCACGACGAAGTTTTGATCGCGGATTGCCGGCAAATGCTGGCGTTAATCGAAATGCCCGCGGCCAAGCTTTTGCGTTTGCCCGCGGCGTGGGATTGCTACCGCGACGACCTGTCCTGACCCCCATGACCACGACCGCGGCTCCCATTACCCAGACCGTCATCGGCCCCTCGGTTTTGCCACCCCCACCCACGCGGCACGCCCTCTTCGCCATCGTCGTCGGCCTGGCAGCGCTGGTTCATCTCGGAACGCTGAGCTGGGGTGATCTCTACAGTGAGACCGAAGGACAATATGCCGGGGCCGCGCGGGAGATGCTGCAGAGCGGGAGCTACGTCCTCCCCACCAACAACGGGATCCCGCGCCTGCAAAAACCGCCGCTGCTTTATTGGCTAATAATCGTTAGTTACAAATGCCTTGGCGTCAGCGCGGCGGCGGCACGGCTGCCGGTGGCCCTTGCCATCGTGGCCACCACCGCGCTCACCTTTCTCCTCGGGGAACGGCTGTGTGATTACTGGCGCGGATTCAGCGCCGCTCTCATCTATCTTACGCTCAGCGGGACG
The DNA here is from genome assembly GCA_040006335.1 of Verrucomicrobiota bacterium. Lineage (GTDB taxonomy): Bacteria > Verrucomicrobiota > Verrucomicrobiia > Chthoniobacterales > UBA10450 > AV69. The sequence goes on from JBDTXE010000001.1 coordinate 38,610, forward strand.
TTTATTTTCGGACGGATCATCATGCCCGAGCCTCTCTTTGCCGCGTGGATCGCGGGGGCAATTTTCTGCGGCTTCGCCGGTTATCAGGAGCGAAATTCTCGTCGGCGCTGGTTTGCCGGATTCTGGATTTGCGCTGCTTTCGCCTGCTTGAGCAAGGGGCCTCACGGTCTTCTCATTCCGGCCGCCACTCTGGGTATCCTGGCCGTGTTTTACCGGGAAGCGCGCCTCCGTTTCAAAGGACTTCTCTGGTGGCCTTACCTGGTCATGTTCGCTCTGATTCTGGTGCCGTGGCACCTGTGGATCGACGCACGTCTCCACGGCGCCTTCCACCGCATCGTCGCCGAGGAATGGGCGAAGCACCTACTGGGCCGCTACTCGAACGGCGACGGCTTTGACGATGTCCCGCGCGGGCGCTTTCTCCTTATGCATCTCGCCTGGTGGTTCCCCTGGTCGCTGGCGCTTTTGCCAGCGCTGCTGTGGCACGGCGGGAGAGTCATGCGTTGGCGGGAAAGGAACATGCCCGATCTCCTTCCCATGATATGGGCGGGGGTCGTCCTTCTTCCGGTTATTCTGATCGGGCAACGACAGGATTACTACGCGCTGACGATGTTCAGTGCCTTTGCTCTTTTCGCCGCCATGGTCTGGGAGAGAAGCTCGCGCGCTCTCCGAGTTTTAACTGCTGGCATCGTTGCCAGTGTCGGACTGGTGGTGGGAATCCTCGCTTTGGCGTTACCGCGCCTGACCGCGACGGCGAGTCAAAGCTGGGGCAATATGGATTATCGTTTCACTGCCTGGCAGGCTCTCGGCAGCATGCCAGCTGACACTTGGCTGACTTTTCGCCCTTTGCTCGCCCTCACTGCCATATCCCTTCTCCTCGGTGCGGCCATCACCATTTATCTCGTCAGGACGAAACAGGAGAAGCTCGCCGTGATCGGACTTGGCCTGGCGATGCTGCCCATCGGCTTCAGCATGGCACAGGGCGTTGCAAAGGTGGCGCCCTATTTCTCGCTCGCCGATGCGGCCCGCTACCTCAACCCCAGGCTGGGACAAACTGGACAGGTGCTGGTCGAGGCCCCTCCAGGGATTGCCAGCAGCCTCGGTTTTTATCTCGAGCGACAGTTCGCACTCGTGAATCAATCTCTCGACGAGCGTCTCCTGCTGAATGCAGAGCAGCGTAACCTTTACCTCGGTGAACCCGCCACGCTTGACCGCTTCGCCGGCGCGGCGCCGGTATTCCTCATCATCGAGCAGGAACGCTTGGCACACTGGCGCGAGCTCCTGACCCAGCGCTTCCACGTTTATCACCAGGTGGCCACCTGCGGGACCTATTTTATCCTGTCGAACCAACTCTAGCGCCGCGGTTGCCAAATCGGGCCAGCACGTTAAGGTGGCGCCCTGTTTTATGTCGCAACATCGCAGCCTTAAAGGAGCCAGCACCATTACCGCCAAACGCAATGTCTTGAAGCGGTTCGAGCGGGTCGACCTGCTCAAAAAGCGCGGGCAGTGGAAGGATACGAGCAAGGTTCTCGGACTTCCTAAAACCAAGCCCGACATTTAGGAAAGCGGCTGGCGACCGTCGTCGCTTTCGCCAAAAGATTCTTCCCTGGTGATGAGGTTAAATCGCTTCCTCGCTTCAGCAGGCGCGGCCTCACGCCGGGGCGCAGACAAGTTGATCGCTTCCGGACGAGTGACGGTAAACGGGCATCCGTGCACGGAGTTCAATTTCCAGCCAGAACCGAGCGACCACGTCAAGGTGGATGGGAAGCCGGTGCGCCAGCAGACGCCGACGTTCCTCATCCTGCACAAACCGGCGGGGTTTGTCTGCACCCGGCGCGATCCTCACGTCACGGACACGATCTACGATCTCCTCCCCGCCAAATTCAGCTCGCTCTTCTACGTGGGTCGTCTGGATGCTCCCAGCGAAGGGCTCGTCCTGCTAACGAATGATGGTGAGTTTGCTCATCGTGTCACCCATCCGCGCCATCAACTGACGAAGGAATATGTCGTGACCCTAGATCGCCCGGCAACGCCCGACCTGCCGGAAGCGCTGCAGAATGGGGTATTCCTCGATGGCAAATGGGCGCGCGCCTCGGAGGTGCGGCAAATTGCCCCGATGAAGCTGCGGATTATCCTGGGGCAGGGAGTGAATCGCCAAATACGGCGAATGCTGGAGCATTATGGCTTTCGGGCGAAGCGCCTCGTACGAGTTCGCGTGGGAGGAATTCATTTGGGCGATTTGCCCCGGGGGCATTGGCAGGAGTTATCCCAGAGGGAGGCGGACTCGGCCTTCACGCGGCTGCAAGCCGGCGGGAACGCTCCCGATCTTAGATTAGTCCGACCTCGAACTAATGTGCGTCGAGCGCTCAGGAAGGCTCAGTGAAACTCGCAGCATGTTCCGCGGTCATCACCGGTGCCTCCGCGGGTATCGGACGTGAACTGGCCAGACAACTCGCGCCCCGCGCGAAAAGCATGCTCTTGGTCGCGCGCCGGCGCGACCGGCTGGAAGAGCTGAAAGAGCAACTGGTTAGTGCCTATCCTGCGCTCATCATCGAAATTGCAGAGCGCGACCTCTCGGATCTCTCGCAGACCAACGAATTGGCGCAGTCTTTTGCGGCGAAGCGAATCGATTTCCTGATTAACAACGCCGGTTTGGGGGACATCGGCTCTTTTGCCACCGCGGAACCCGAGCGGATTCTCACGCAAGTGCAGGTGAACGTCCTGGCCCTCACCGCGCTGACTCGGTCCGTTCTTCCTGCAATGCTGACGCAACGCCGCGGCGCAATTCTAAACGTCAGTTCATCCGCCGGCTTTATGCCTATGGCCGGCTTCGCCGTCTACGCCGCGACGAAAGCCTACGTCACCAGCTTCTCCGAAGCGATCCGCGCGGAGACACGCGGTTGCGGTATCAGCGTCACCACATTATGTCCGGGCCCGGTCCACACCGAGTTTACTAACGTCGCCGATCGCGAGGGGAAAATGCAACGGCTCGGCTCAGAGATCTTTCATGTGCCGGTCGAACGAGTGGCGCGAGCCGCACTACGAGCCGTTGAGCGCGATCGTCCCCTCATTATTCCCGGCATTACCATGAAAGTCGGCATGGGCATTTCACGTCTGTTTCCCCTGGCCTTGCTCCGTGCCGCCGCTCGGGTGGGAGCCACCAGTCTGAAAAGCTCTTGATCCGACGCTGGGGGTCCCCGCTAAAAACCGACAGCCGCGTAGCTTGCTATTGATACTTCACCGAACAGCCGTAAGGACGGGTGTTCGCGTTTGTAATCGGCTTGCCCCCCATCGATTCGTCGAGGGCCACCTTCACGTAATTGGTCGATGAAGCAATGTCGTCCGGATTTGGAGTGGCTTTGCTGTCGATCGCGCCCTCATAAACAATTTTGCCCTCGGGATTGATGACGAACATGTGCGGGGTGTTGCGAGCGCCGTAGCTCTTTCCCACTTTTCCATCCGGATCGAGGAGCAAAGCGCTCTGCTTTGTCTTCCAGTCCGCCATGACCTTCTGCGCCTGTTCCTGGGAAAGGTTGCCCTCCGCTCCAGGGGCGCTGGAATCAATCGAAAGCCATGCGACTCCCTTGCCGACAAACTCAGCCTGCAGCTTCTGCATATTACCGCTTCCGTAATGTTTCTTCACGAAAGGGCAGTCCGGGTTGAACCATTCCAGCACGACGAATTTCCCTTTGTAATCTGAAAGCGAGCGCGTTTTCCCCGAGGCATCGGGGAGACTGAACTGCGGAGCCGCAGATCCAACCGCGGGAGAGTCGGTGGCATGCGCAGCGGTGGCCAGGCAGAGAGCGATAAAGGCAGAGGCAAATAATTTCATATCAGTGGTAGGCGATGGGTTTGTTAATAGTTTCCAGCTTCTCCAAGAGGATGTTTTTAGTCAGCAACTCCGGAAAGACAAACGGCTCAGCCGTGTTTCCCGGGTAGAGCACATAAAGTGGGACACCCGGCCGGCCAAATTGTTTCAACATTTTGGTAATCGCGGGATCGCCGTTCGTCCAATCGGCTTTCAGCTTCACGATCTCTCGCTGGGTAAACGCGCTTCGCACCGCCGCGGTCTCGAGCACCGCCGACTCGTTAAATTTGCAGGTAATGCACCACTCTGCGGTGAAATCGATGAAGACCGGCCGGCCCTCTTGCAGCTCGGTCGCGAGACGCTCAGGCGTAAATTTTTCCCAGCCCGCCGAATTTTCCGTGGGATTCGAGGAAGCCACCGTGCGGGGAAATTTTTCACCGATGAAATAAAAGCCGGCGGCGGCGAGCAGCACGAGGATGGTCAGCAGCGTCGCGACTCGTCCACGGGGAGTAGCCAGCGGTGTCACAAAACCGCCGAAAAGCCAGCAGGCCACACTCACCACCAAAAGAAAGGATGACGTCCAGGTAACAGCGCCCAAACCGCGCTGGGAACCGAGAACAGAGAGAAGGAAAAGCAGGGTGGCCAGGAGGAGGAAGCCCATGAGCTGCTTCACTCGCACCATCCACGGCCCCGGTTTAGGGAGGAACCGCAGCCAACCTGGCTGAGCACTAAGTAAAAGATAGGGGGCACTCATCCCCGCCGCGATCGAGCCAAACATAAACAGAATGACTGTGGCCGACTGGGTGAAAGCAAAACCCAAAGCGGTACCGAGGAACGGTGCCGTGCAGGGAGTGGCCAGCATGGTGGCAAAAACTCCCTGAAAGAAAGAGCCAGCATCACCATGGGCGGATCCGGCCTCGGTCGCGCCCCGGTTCAACCATTGCGGAAGCGTGACCTCAAAAACGCCGAAGAGATTGAGCGCGAAAACAAGAACCACCACACTCATGGCGAGAACGAAATAAGGATTCGTGAACTGAAACGCCCACGTGATTTCGTGACCGGCAGACTTCAACAGCACCAACACCAAAGCCAACCCCAGAAACCAGACGAAAATTCCCGCAATAAAGGCGAGGCCACTGCGCAGAATGCGCGCGCGATCCTGACCAGCCTGTTGGACGAAGCCAAAAATCTTAAGCGAGATCACCGGAAGCACGCACGGCATCAGGTTCAGAATAAACCCCCCGATAAAGCCGAAAACGAGAAAGCGCATCAGGTCGCTCCAGTTGGTCGTGGCGGCCGTTTCACTTGACTTGGCCGAGGGCGCGTCGGCGGAAATCTCCCAAGCTTCCTCACTGGTTTGGCTTTTCAACACCAAGAGGCCAGGAAGCGAAGTAAACGCGTGGTTGGCAGCGTCCAGCGGGATACGAAAATTCCAATGTCCCGCGTGGTTTCCTTCCAGGCGTGGATGACCGACCGCGACGTTCTCCGCGGGCGACGGGTAGAAGTCGAGCGCCGCATCGGCCGGCAGCGAAGGGCTGCTCACATCCAGAGTCAGGCCCGCCGGATCGCTTTTCCAAGACGCGCTGAGATCGTTCGGGCGAGAGCGAGGAAATTGCCTGGCAACCCGCGCGAAAATTTCCCCGTTCGCGCTCTGCGCCGTGGCGGCAACCGGAAATTGGAGACTTAAACTCGCCTCTCCAGGAATGCAGATCTTCTCGCAGACGAGCCAGTTCACTTTGGCTGCTAATACCGAGGATTCCGCGGTGAGTCTCGCCGGCGGAGTAATCTTCTGCACGAGCAGCGCTTCGTCGCGGTAACCATAAATCTGAATGTCCCCGGGCTCGTTCAGTTTCTGCGGGATTGGCCACTGGATTGGACCGACCTTCCATCCTACCGGTAGTTGCCACTTTACGTCGGTCGGAATGCCAGCGTCCCCGGGATACTTCCAATACGTGTGCCAACCGGGCGTCATGCGCAGTCGAAGGCCAATCAGGAACGGCTGACCAGCCACCACTGCCGTGGTGCTGGCCAACATTTCCGCCTGCACCAGCTGTTTACCCTGATAAATCTGCGCCCGCGCGGTGGCGCAAAAGACACATAACAACAGCAGTGTCAGACGCCAGAAAAGCGATCTGCTCACCGCTATAAATAACATTCCCGCACCCGCGGAGCAATGTGCGCTTTGGCGCGATCACTGCTCACTTTTAAACGCATGCGCTATTTCGTTGTTCTCAGCCTGGTCGTGATCGGCATCCTTTACCTTCGCCAGACTAAGAACGAGACCCCTGCTGTTGTCAGCCCGAGTCCAGCGACACAGGCGTCATCGCCACACGCGCCTGCTAATTCACCGCACTGGCCCGCGGCTTCCATCAATCGCGCCCACACCGTTGCGCAGCAGGTCAAAGATGAGCGAGCCGCTAATAGCGAGCCGTAATTGTTCTTCGGCTTTCCTCGCGGCAAGCTTCGCTGACAGAATCAGCTTTTAGTTCATGGCCTACCGCCGGCGCGCTACGAAAGAACCTACGGAGTATTCTTAACGCCCGTGACGGCCGAGCGGATCGACTGCTTGAACTCCCGCGCAGTGAGCCCTCGAGCGCCAGCAGCGGCCTGACCGTCGCGACCCATCTGCGCGAGGTCGGAGACGGCAGCGCCATCATTGGTCGTCACGATCTCCTGCCCGGCATCATCGTTCTTTACCCGGAAACGACCGTGCATGATCCCGACGAGGGGGATGAACTGCGTCCCGTTGTTCTCCACAAACAGGATGTCGCGATCTCCGACTTTAAACTTCGGCGCGTCGGTGACTTCCATCGTTCGGTCGCCAACGGTCCCTCCCAGCATCTGAAGCATCACTTCATTTTCCGCCGGGCCTTTCAGCATTTCGTTCACTTTAAAGGTGACGTAGGTCGCGATGTGTCGTTGCGCGCCCTCGCCGGTCCATTCCGACCGGACTCCGGTTACGGTGCCTTGGAAGATGGTCTGCGCCCGGCTGACCAGATCCTCAAACGTAGGAGGAATGACGGTGGTAGCGTGCGCGGCGAACGCTGCCGCCACACTGCATAAGATCGCGAGAATTTTCCGGTTGTGCATGGGAGTGATATTTTAACTGAGGTTTAGACGAAGTGATGTTCGCAGAAGATGTTCTTCGGCCTACGGGTCGAGATCATACGCTTCGAAGAGTGCGATCCCGGTGGAGCTGCTAAAACCGCGCACGATGGCAGTGTAATTGCCTGCAGGCAGCGTGGAAATGATGGCCGACTCCGTACCATTGGCCGGTTGATAACCGCTGCTCGTAATCGCTGCCGCCTGTGCGCCGGTGGACCAATCGTCATTGGAAGCCAAGACGGTGCCGGAGGCGTTCCGCAGCTCCAGGGTCGGATCGCGCAAGGTGCCGTTGACGCCGTACGACGCCAGGGTTGGTCCCAGAGCGCGCAAGATGACCCGCTTGCTCGAACCGCCGTGCACAATTAAACCTCCGATGAGGACGTCGTTATTGATCCCGACGTTTCCGCGAGTGGAAACATTGTTGAGGCGAGAATTGTTCGC
>JBDTXE010000002.1:0-30217 GCA_040006335.1 Verrucomicrobiota bacterium
GGAATCTTCACCGAGTTCAGAAAAGCCGAGATCATTTCCTGCCCGGGATTATGAAGTTGATTGGTTTACCCAAAACAATTGCCCTGAATTGCCTCCGGTATTCACAGAAATTTGTAGAGTTTCGAAGAGACGCGTGTGGCGATCCGGCATCGGGAGCGAACTACTTAGCCGCTGCTTTTCGCTTCGGCGCAGCTTTTTTCTTCTTCGCGGCCGCTTTCCTCGGGCGAGCCGGCTTGTCTTTGCTTCCCTTCTCTTCCTTGACGGGGTTGCGCGGAATCACCGCCTTCCGCTCAGGTTCCGCAATTTTACCGCCTGCCTTCTCGATTTTTTCCCGCGCAGACGCACTGACTTTGTCGACCTGCACCGTGAGACCGTGCTTCAGGTCTCCGCCGCCGAGGACCTTGATCCCATGGTATCGGCCGCGCACTAAATTCGCCTCGCGCAGAGCCTTCTCGTCCACGGTCGCATCCTTTGCGAAACGCTCGAGGTCGGACAGGTTCACGACGGCATATTGTTTGTGAAAAGCGGCATTGTTGAACCCGCGCTTCGGCAAGCGCCGGATGAGCGGCATCTGTCCGCCCTCAAACCCAAGGCGAATACTGCCTCCCGAACGTGCCTTCTGGCCTTTGTGACCTTTGCCGCTGGTCTTGCCATGCCCGGAACTCTCGCCGATCCCAAGGCGTTTCACCCGGTGGCGTGCTCCGGGCCGCGGTCGCAGGTTATGTAGCCGCAGCATTAAGCGCCTTTCCGTCTTGAGTGCCCGGGCGAATTCCGCGCAGCTTGAAAATTTCGTCGCGACGACGGAGGTTTCGCAAGGCTTCCACCGTCGCCTTCACCACATTGGCGTGATTGCTCGAGCCGAGAGACTTCGCCAGGACATCTTTAATCCCCGCCGCCTCGACCACCGCACGGACACCGCCGCCGGCAATAACCCCTGTTCCCGGTGAAGCGGGACGTAATAAAACGCGCCCACCGCCAAATTCCCCAATGGTTTCGTGCGGAATCGTATTTTCGTGCAGCGAGACTTTCGCCATCGCCTTGCGCGCAGATTCGGAGGCTTTGCGAATCGCCTCTGCGACCTCGTTGGCTTTGCCAAATCCTACCCCCACTTTGCCGTCATGATCTCCGGCCACGATCAGCGCACTAAAGCTAAAACGCCGCCCGCCCTTCACCACCTTGGCGCAACGATTGATGAAAACGACCTTCTCCGTCGTATCGCCGCGCGCCGCTGAGGTGCGATCGGTATTGCGTTCGGGTCGTCTGCCTTGATTCGGAGGTGCCATACTAAAACTTTAATCCGCCTTCCCGCGCCGCATCCGCGAGCGCTTTAACTTTCCCGTGGAAAATAAATCCGCCGCGGTCAAAGACGACGTTTTCCACCTTCTGTTCGAGGAGCTTCTCCGCGATTGCCTTGCCCACGCGCTCCGCCGCAGCGCTGTTCGCGGCGGCTTTCTTTCCCGCTAAATCCTTTTGCGTCGTCGCTACTCCCACCAGCGTCTTGCCCGCATCGTCATCGATCACCTGAGCGTAGACATGCTTGCCCGAGAAATGCACCGACAGGCGCGGCCGTTCGGCCGTGCCGCTCAATTTTTTACGGATGCGCCCGTGAATCCGCCGCCGCGTCGCCTTTCGATCACTGGTCGCCATATTATTGAACGGTCTTCCCTTCCTTGCGCCGAATCTGTTCACCCGCGTAACGAACACCTTTGCCCTTGTAGGGCTCGGGCGGATAATAACGCCGAATATCGGCCGCTACTTGCCCGACAAGATGCTTATCGATCCCGCTAATTGAGATCTTGGTGTTCTCCGTCACGGTCACTTTAATTTCGTTGGGGATTGGGAAAAGGACCGGATGCGAAAATCCGAGCGAGAGATTCAAAGTTTGTCCCTGGACGGCCGCCTTGAAGCCGACGCCTTCGATCTCCAGGTTCTTGGTAAAACCTTCGCTGACGCCGCGCACCATGTTGTTGACCAGGGCGCGCGAAAGACCGTGCAGCGCTTTTACGCTTCGCGTCTCTGCGCCGCGCGCGAGCGAAACGTGATTGTTTTCGACCTTGGCCGAAATTTCGCGTGGCAACTGCCAGTTCAATTTCCCCTTAGGTCCTTCCACGGCGACGGCCCCGTCATGGGCGACGTTCACCTTCACCTTGTCCGGCACTTCAATAATTTTGTTCCCGATCCGCGACATAAAATTACCAGACGTAGGCCAGCAGCTCGCCGCCGACGTTCTGTTTTTTGGCTTCGCGACTCGAGAGAACGCCGCGAGAGGTCGAGAGAATGGCAATGCCCATCCCACCGAGCACACGCGGAATTTCCTGCGCCCCCACGTAACGACGAAGGCCAGGACGGCTGACCCGTTTCAGGCCCGTAATGGCGCTCGTCCGATTTACGAGTTTGTTCGTGATCTTGATCCGAGGATGGTCCTCGGCCCGATCAAGCTCGAAGTCGGAAATGTAGCCCTCGTCTCTGAGGATCCGCACCACCTCCGCCTTTATCTTCGAATAGGGCACAAACATTTCCTGCTTCTGCGCCCGCGCGCTATTGCGCACGCGCGTTAACAAATCTGCAATAGGATCAGTGACGGTACTCATGTTCTCAGGCAGCCTGCGCCACCGGCTTTTTCGGGCGGTCGCTAAACGGCATTCCCAATTCGCTCAGGAGCGATTTGGCCTCTTCGTTCGTCCGCGCCGTGGTGACGATGGTAACATCAAATCCGATGTTGCGCTTGATTTTATCGAGCTCGACTTCGGGGAAAATCGACTGGTCAGAAACTCCCAGAGTATAGTTCCCGTTGCCATCAAATCCGCGCGGCGAAACCCCGCGGAAATCGCGGATACGCGGCAGGCCAGCCTTAATCAGGCGTTCGAGAAATTCATACATGTGTTCCCCGCGCAAAGTCACCTTCGCGCCAATGGCCTGATCTTTGCGCAGCTTGAAATTCGAAATGCTCTTTTTCGCGCGCGTTTCGGATGGCTTCTGGCCCGTGATCAATGCCAGCTCGGCCTTCGCATCGTCCAAAGCCTGCTTCACGTCCGATTGCGAGCCCACCGAAGTGTTCACCACCACCTTCTCCACCTTCGGAATCTGGTGGACGTTTTTGTAGCCATGCTGCTCGCGCAAAGCGGGCATCACCTTTTCCTTATAGTGTTTGTAAAATTCGTTCTCCATTTCTGCTCCGCGCCTTCACCGCAGGGGTCGTTTCCGCCACGTTGATCTCGTTAGCTCTTTGCGCGCTCCTTTTTTCCTTTGGCCTTGAGCTCCTTCTTGGCGGCCGGCTTCTTTTCCTTTTTCGCCTCGATCAACTTCACATTGGAGACGTGGATCGGACCCTCGCGCTCGGCAATTTTGCCCTGCGGGTTATCCTGCGATTTGCGCAAGTGTCGCTTGATCAAGCGCACGCCTTCAATCAGGACACGCTCCTTCTTCGCCAACACTTGCAGCACCTTGCCGCTCGATCCCTTAAAATTGCCGGAGATGACCAGGACATTGTCCCCCTTCTTCACATGGAACCGAAGCCGTTTCGCACCGTTGGTGTTCGCAGGGAACTTCCTCATAGCACCTCCGGCGCGAGCGAAACAATCTTCATGAAATTCTTCTCGCGCAGTTCCCGGGCGACCGGACCAAAAATGCGCGTGCCCCGTGGATTCAGGTCCTTGTCGATAATGACAATCGCGTTGTTATCGAAGCGGAGGACCGAGCCATCATCGCGCTTTACCGGCTGTTTCGTCCGCACCAGGACGGCACGAACCACCTCACCCTTTTTCACCGTGCCGGTCGCGCTCGCTTCCTTCACGTTCGCGGTGATGACGTCGCCGATGCGGGCGTAAAGGGTAGATTTACCGATCACGCCGATCATTGTCGCCATACGCGCCCCGCTGTTATCCGCCACGTCGAGTCTGGAACGAATCTGGACCATTGTATGCGTTTCCTCTGAATTTAAACCTGGGAGAATTACTTCCCCATCACCTCTACTAGTCGCCAGCGCTTCAATTTGCTCAGCGGCCGGGTTTCCATGATCCGGACAGTATCGCCATCCTTGGCCGTGTTTTTGTCGTCGTGCGCATAGAATTTCTTCTTTTGCTTCACGATCTTACCGAACTTGGGATGAGGCACGCGCGTGACGGTCTGAACTATGATGGTCTTATCCATGCCACTGGAAATCACTTCGCCCACTCGCGTTTTGCGCGCCGCGCGCTCTCGCGCTTTCGTCGTCTCGCCGGTTTCGGTCGTGCTGGTTACGTTTTCCGCCATACTACTTGCTGCCTCTCGGTTGATCCTGCCGCCGCGAAAGCACCGTTTCAATTCTCGCGACGTCACGGCGAAGCAGGCGCAGGCGGCTGGGTTGTTCCAGCTGTCCACTCTGCTGCTGTAAGCGGAGGTGCAAACTCTCTTGCCGCAGGTCCCGCTTTTTGGTCACCAGCTCGTCGGTGCTCATTTCCACGATCTCTTTAATTTTCATCTCTCGTTTGAAATTGATTTTGCCGGGCGCGCTCTGAAAGCGTCAGTGGGCGACATGATGCCGCGTTAAAAATTTCGTCCGCACCGGTAGCTTGTCCGCCGCCAGACGCAGCGACTCCCGCGCGATCGATTCAGGAACGCCGTCCAACTCAAATAGGATATTCCCTGGCTTCACCGTTGCCACCCAATACTCGGGCTGGCCTTTGCCTTTACCCATGCGCGTCTCCGGTGGTCGTCCCGTCACCGATTTATCGGGGAAAATCCTGATCCAAAGTTTGCCTTTGCGCTTCATGTTGCGCGTTAGGGCAACGCGAGCGGCCTCAATCTGGGTGTTCGTGATCCAGGCACGCTCCAAAGTTTGCAGGCCGAACTCACCGAAATCGATGCGCAGGTTACGCGACGCCGTCCCCTTGCGGCTGCCCCTCTGGGTCTTGCGATACTTCACTCTCTTGGGCATCAACGGCATAACAAAAACTCCTGAAAGTTAGACTCCGGCAGCAACGGGCGGCGGTGGCGGCGCAGGGATAGACGATTCGGCGGGCGCTTCTTCCTTTTTACAAATCCAGCACTTCACCCCGATCTTGCCGTAGACCGTGTTGGCCTCGGCGAAACCGTAGTCGATCGGAGTGCGCAAGGTATGAAGCGGCACCTTGCCTTCGCGATACCATTCCGAGCGCGAAATCTCGGCGCCGTTCAGCCGCCCGGAACTCCGTAAACGAATTCCGAGGGCGCCAAAGTCCATCGCGATCTGCACCGCCTTTTTCATCGCCCGCCGATAAGCGATACGACGCTCGATCTGCAGGGCCACGTTCTCCGCCACCAGCTGCGCATCGAGCTCGGGGGTCTTGATCTCCTGGATATCGATCTTGATCTGCTTCCCTTGCGCCATGCGGGAAATCTCTTCTGTCATTTTCTCGATCTCGGCCCCTTTTCGTCCAATGACGATTCCAGGGCGCGCGGTGAAAATGGTGACGCGGATCGAGTTCCAGGCGCGCTCGATTACAATCTTCGAGACGGCGGCGAACTGCAGCTTCTTCTTCACGTAAGTGCGAATCTCGATGTCGCTGTGCAGAAAGGCCGGCAGTTCCTGGGGCGAGGCGTACCACCGCGAACGCCAGTCGCGATTAACGCCGAGGCGAAAGCCAATTGGATTAACTTTTTGTCCCATACTCGTTAGCTAATTATCAAATCGTCGGAACGGTCACGCGCTTATTCGCCAGTCTTCTTTGCTACTTGCTTCTCTTTCGGCTTGCGTTTGGTCTTCCCGGCGGCTCGATGCTCTTCCTGTCCACCCGCCGCTTTTCGTGAGGCCTTCTGCGCTGCTGTCCGCTGCGCGCGCGTCTCAATCTTAATTTCGTCGGTCAAAATGATCCGAATATGGCTCGAGCGTTTCAAAATTCTGCTGCCGCTACCACGCGCACGCGCCATCATCCGCTTGATCGTCGGACCTTCCCCCACCACGGCTTCTTTTACGACCAGTCCTTCTACTTTCAGGTTGGCGTTGTTCTCCGCATTCGCCACCGCGCTCTTCAGGGTCTTGTTCACCAAGGACGCCGCTTTCTTAGGGCTGAAGGCAACGATATCGAGCGCGGCCGACACCGGCAGGCCCTGAATCGCGCGCGTGACTTCGCGCACCTTGAACGGCGAAATCTTCGCGTAACGGTAGATTGATCGAACTTCCATTTTTTACTTAAACGTTGAAGAGTCGCCGCCGCGCCAAGCCTTCACCCGGCTGCGGCGACTCTTGAACATTCTCGTTCATCTTACACTCACCTCACGTCGAGCATCCACTTCCAGTCGATCCCCGACCTTTATCTTCTCTTTTCCAGATTCCTGTATGACCGCTCCACAAATTCTTTCCCTCACGTCCACCACCCGCAAAGAGGCAATGACTTCATCGCCGCGCTTCACTCGCAATGGCATCCCTATCTTAACTCCCTGTTTCGCCCCTACATTTCCGACAATGAAAGACCACTCGTCTTTCACGCCCACCACCGTCCCATTTAAGAGCGAGACGTTTTGCTGCGCTCCCTTCTTCTTTCCATCTACTAAAGCGCTCATCTCGCGCAGCTGCGTCTCTACCTCCATCCTCGCCTGGGCATCGCCACCTTCCGCACCTTTCAGATAGCGCAACATGGTTTCGGATAAGCGTAGCATTTGGTCCCGAAACCCATCGCGCTCCTTCTGCGCCAACTGCAGGTCACTTACCGCCGCCAATAAGCGCTGCTCCAACTTGGTCCGGTCTTTATCCGCTGCCGCCAAGCCCAGCGCCTCCATCCGCAATTGCAGCTCAGAAAACTTCCGGCGGAATAGTTCCGCCTCCGCATTCGACTCCGCCAGGCCTTCGGTCAGCGTGTGCACCGTATCCTTCAACTGTACCAGCTGGCTTCCAAGCTCGGCAACGTCACCGCCTTCCGCCTGCAAGTCACGACGAACTTCCGGCGACAAATCCGGGATTGCCCCGTCCGCCGTCGTCGGCTCGCCTTCTCTTTTGGAATCTGACAAAGAACCATTCCCCTCTGCCGCCATCAGCCCAAGGGTCGAGAGAAAGAAGCTTAGAATTAAGCAGCGCACCGGGGCTAGACCCCGTCGCCTGACTTTAAACCAATTTCCAACTCTCAATAACTACTCAACTAGCTTTCTCAACTACTCCAAACTGAAATATCTGAGCGTGACTACTTCGTCACCTTCGCGGTGTGCGAGCCATGCTTCTTAAAGATTCGGGTGGGCGAAAATTCGCCCAGCTTATGACCCACCATATTCTCAGTCACAAAAACAGACTGGAAAATCTTCCCATTATGAACAAGAAACGTATGACCCACAAAATCCGGCGTCACCATTGATCGACGAGACCAAGTCTTAATGGGTTTCTTAGCTCCCGCGCTATTCATTTTGTCAATCTTCTCCAGAAGATACGACTCCACGAAAGGCCCTTTTTTCAATGATCTAGCCATAGCAACACTTCACCACCATCAGATTACAAGAGAGAACAGCGCACCGCTGGACGCGCCTACCCGTCATGTCTTCTTCTTGGACTTTCTCCTCTCCATGATAAACCGATCGCTCTGTTTGTATTTCGTCCGTGTCTTAAATCCTTTTGCCAGCTGCCCCCACGGACTCATGGGGTGATGCCGACCGCCGCCACCCTTGGATTTTCCCTGACCGCCGCCCATGGGGTGATCGACCGGGTTCATCACCATGCCGCGCACATGCGGACGACGCCCCTGCCAGCGCGTGCGCCCGGCTTTGCCACTGGAAACATTCATGTGATCGACGTTCCCGACCTGCCCGATGGTGGCAAAGCAGGTCTCATGAATGCGCCGGATCTCCCCGGAGGGCAACTTCACCAGCGCATAACCGGCTTCACGGTTATTCAGGATCGCCTGCTGGCCAGCGCTGCGCGCGATCTGTCCGCCACGTCCCGGCGCGAGTTCGATATTATGAATGCTTGTTCCGAGCGGAATGGCGCTTAATGGCAGAGAATTTCCCAGATTTGCGCCCGCCTCCAGCCCTGACATCACTCGCGCTCCCACCCGGAGTCCCTCCGGAGCCAGGATATAGCTCGCTTCCCCATCTTCGTATTTGATCAGGGCGATACGAGCGGAACGATTGGGATCGTACTCGATCCCGATGACTTCTGCCGCCACACCAAATTTACGCCGTTTAAAGTCAACTATACGATAATGCTGCTTGTGCCCGCCACCAATGTGACGGGAAGTCAGCCGGCCGCGATTGTTTCGCCCGCCGCTTCTCTTCTTGGGCTGAAGCAAGCCTTTGGCGGGCTTCGATTTCGTGATCTCCTTGAACGCCGGGAGGTTCTTGAAACGAAGCGCTGGCGTCAAAGGACGAAATTCTTTTAGAGCCATGGGTTACGCGCGCGCGCGCCCTCCGATGCAGAAAATTGGGGCCGCGTTTGAAAGGCGAGTAGTCGTCATACGAAATCGATCTTGTCGCCCTCCTTCAGAGTAACGATCGCCTTCTTCCAATGGTTCTTACGACCATAGTCCGCACGCCGTTCTCTCTTTTTCTTCCCGGCGTAATTACAGGTATTCACGTCGATCACCTTTTTGCCGAACAACTTCTCCACCGCCTGTCTGATTTGAATCTTATTCGCGCGGGGACTGACTCGGAAAACGTATTTGTTCAGCTTCTCGCCGAGAAGCGACGACTTCTCCGTCAAGGAAGCTGTTTGAATGAGATCGAATGGCTCGTTCACGATTTCTTCCCTTTCGACGCCTTAGTCGCCGTCCGCTTCTTTGCTTTGGTTCGACTGAGAGCAACCTTGGCTTTTACCTTGCCCTTACGCGGTTTGGATTTCAGCCTCGTCACGACAGTGACCGGCTCGGTCTTATCTTCGGCCGCTCCATCCGCAATTGCGGGGTGACCTGTCCTTACTGCGAGCCTGGAGAGCGCCGTATCCGTAATCAGGATTTTCTCGAAAGCGAGCAATTGCTCGGTATTGACTTCAGCCGCGGTGGCGAGCTGCACTGGCTTGACGTTCCGGGCAGAGCGATAAACGTGATCGTCGAAAGCATCGGAGACGACGAGGATGCGTCTCGCGTCGGTGTGTTCCTTTAACAGAGAGACAAAAGCTTTTGTTTTCGTCTCTTTCAGCGAAAGCGCTCCAATCGTCAGCACGTCCCCAGACTGTATCCGCTCCGAGAGTGCCTTTTGGAAAGCCAGCCGCCGGACTGATTTCGGCACCTTCTTAGCGTAAGAACGGGGCTTCGGTCCGAAAACGACGCCACCGCCACGCCAGATCGGAGAAGATTTATAACCGGCGCGGGCGCGGCCCGTCCCCTTCTGTCGCCACGGTTTCGCACCGGAGAAACTCACTTCGGCTTTCGTCTTGGTATTAGCCGAACCGGAACGCCGCGCAGCTCGCATCGCCACGATCACGTCGTGCACCGCCTGTGTGCCGCGGCCGCCCTCGACCAGCGAAAAATTCGCTTTCTCCGCCGCCTCTTTGGTAAAGACTTTAGCCGCCATTACTTCGTCGCCTCCGTCGGCTTTTTCAGTGCCGGTCTCACCACGACGAGGCTGCCATTAGCACCGGGAACCGCTCCACTGATCAGAATCAGTTTCTCCCCTTCCCGGACCTGCATCACCTGAAGGTTTTGCACCGTCACCCGCTCGTCACCGAGGTGACCGGGCATCCCCATGTTCTTCCAAATCCGTCCAGGCGTCGAACGATTGCCGATCGCTCCATTGCGTCGATGCGTCTTCGAACCATGCGCCGCCCCCTGGCCATGCATGTTATGCTTTTTCATCACGCCCTGGAAACCCTTGCCCTTCGAGCGGCCGATTACATCCACGTAATCGCCGGGCTGAAACTGCGCCACCGTAAGATTCACTTCTCCCTCGGGTTGATCCTCTTTCAGGCGAAACTCCCGCAAAAAATGCTTCGGCTCGACCCCTGCTTTTTTATACGCGCCAATCTCCGAGCGATTCAGGCGCGATTCCTTTTGCGCACCGAAACCAACCTGCACCCCTGAATAGCCGTCGCGGTCGTCCGTCAGTCGCCGCACCAGCACATTATCACCCGCGGCAATCACGGTCACCGGACAGAGCCTGCCCTTGGCGTCGTAGACGCTGGTCATGCCGACTTTCTGTCCAAGTAAACCGATGCTCATGGGAAAAGAAAATTTGAATCAGGAACGCAGAAAAACAGGAAGAGATCTCATTGGCTTTGTTATTCCTGATCAATCTCCTACTTTCCTAGTTTGTTTATTTTAAATCTTGATCGTGATGTCGACACCCGCCGGGAGGTTGAGCTTCTTCAGCTCATCCACCGTCTTCGCGGTCGGTTCAATGATGTCGAGCAAACGCTTGTGCGTCCGGATCTCAAACTGATCCATCGACTTCTTGTCCACGTGTGGTGAACGGTTGACGGTAAATTTTTCAATCAAGGTCGGTAGCGGAATTGGTCCGGCGACTCGCGCCCCGGTGCGCTTGGCCGTCTCGACAATATCGACTGCGGATTGATCCAGCATACGGTGATCAAATGCCTTGAGACGAATGCGGATGCGTTGCCCGTTGGCCATTATTTCGTCTCCTTCTGGTCGAGAATTGCGCTTACCAAATTCGCCGGCACCTGCTCAAAATGCGATGGTTCCATGGAATAGCTGGAGCGACCCTTGGAAAGCGAGCGGATCGCAGTCGCGTAGCCGAACATTTCCGCCAAGGGCACTTCCGCGTTCACGATGGTTAGGTTCCCCCGCGCTTCAATGCTGTTGATCCGAGCCCGCCGGCGATTCAGATCGCCAATAATATCTCCCTGAAATTCCTCCGGCGTGGAATTCTCCACCTTCATGATCGGCTCAAGCAGAATTGGCTTACCCTGTTTGAAGCCATCTTTCATCGCGAAAATCGCGGCCATTTTGAAAGCGAGTTCGTTGGAATCGACATCGTGGTAGCTGCCATAAACGATGTCGACTTCGACGTCGATCACCGGATAGCCGCCGAGGACGCCGTTGAGCACGGCCTCATCGATTCCCTTCCGTACCGCCGGGATGTATTCACGAGGAATGACGCCGCCGACGATCTTATTCTCGACCACCAGGCCCTTCCCGCGTTCCGACGGCCGTACATCGACCTCGACGTGGCCATACTGACCGCGGCCACCGGACTGTTTAATAAGTTTGCCGACACCATGCGCCGTGCCGGTGATGGTTTCACGATAGGCGATCTGCGGTTTGCCGGCGTTCGCGTCCACCTTGAACTCGCGGAACATTCGATCGCGAATGATTTCAAGATGAAGCTCGCCCATCCCGGCGATAATGGTCTGGCCGGTATCTTCGTGGGTGTAAACGCGAAAAGTGGGATCTTCCTCGGCGAGACGCTGCAACGCCATCGCCATCTTCTCCTGGTCGAGCTTTGTTTTAGGCTCGATCGCCATGGAAATAACCGGATCAGGGAATGACGGCGGCTCGAGCAAGATCGGGTGATCCTCATCACAGAGAGTATCCCCAGTGGTGATATTTTTAATCCCGACGATCGCGGCAATATCGCCGGCATAGCAGGTCTCGATATCCTCGCGCTTGTCTGCCTGAATTTGAATAAGGCGGGAAATGCGTTCGCGCTTGTTTGTGCGCGGATTGTAAACCGTGTCACCCTTGCTCAGCGTGCCCGAGTACACCCGGAAGAAGACAAGTTTTCCCACAAACGGATCGCTCCAGAGCTTGAAGGCGAGCGAGCAGAAATTTCCATTGTCGTCCGTCGGCGCATCCATCGCCTCGTGAGTATCTGGCTCCATTCCTTTCGCTGCGGGAATATCGAGCGGACTGGGGAGATAATCGACGACCGCATCCACCAAATACTGCACGCCCTTGTTCTTAAAGGCGCTGCCGCCCACCACCGGCACAAACTTGTTGGCAATGGTCTGCCGCCGAATCGCGGCCTTGAGCAACTGCGGTGTGATCTCGCGTTCCTCCAGGACCACTTCGGCAAGCTCATCATCAATGTTGGAAACGTGCTCCACCAAATCGGCAAACGCTTTCTCGACCAGCGCTTTGGAGTCTTCCGGAATCTCGGTCACTTCATAAGTCGACCCGATCTGGTCGCTATCTGAAAAGATGACCGCTTTGCGGTTGACGACATCGAGTTGGCCCTTCAGGTAATCTTCCTTCCCAAGAGGAATCAGGACCGGCCAGGCGTTTGCTCCCAGCTTGGTGCGCATGCTTTCGATCGACATTTGGAAATCAGCGCCGACGCGATCCATCTTATTGATGAAAGCGATGCGCGGGACGACGTACTTGTTCGCCTGACGCCAGACAGTTTCCGATTGCGGCTGGACGCCGGCAACCGCGTCGAAAACCGCGATCGCACCGTCGAGGACGCGCAGGGAACGCTCCACTTCGGCCGTGAAATCCACGTGGCCGGGGGTATCGATAATATTAATGCGCTGCTTGATGCCGTCGAAAATTTTATAAACGCCTTCTTCTATGCGTTGCGTCCAGGCACAGGTAGTTGCCGCGGAAGTGATGGTGATGCCGCGCTCACGCTCCTGCTCCATCCAATCAGTCACGGTGGTGCCGTCGTGCACCTCACCGATCTTGTGAATCATGCCGGTGTAAAAGAGAACACGTTCCGTCAGAGTGGTCTTTCCGGCGTCGATATGCGCCGCAATCCCGATATTACGCGTCCGCTCCAAAGGAAATTTGCGGTCCGGCGAATTTGGGTTCGTCGAGGCGGCGGTCTTCTGTTCCATGGTTGCGGTCGCCATAAAACCTACCAGCGGAAATGGGCGAAAGCGCGATTGGCCTGCGCCATCTTATGCGTGTCTTCGCGCTTCTTGATCGCGTTCCCCTGACCGGAGGCAGCGTCTTTGATCTCCTGCGCGAGAGCATCCGCCATCGGCTGGCCGCGTCGATTGTCCGCATACTGCACAATCCAGCGCATTGCTAACGAAACCTGGCGAGCGGGCGTTACCTCCATCGGCACCTGATAGGTTGCGCCGCCGACGCGTCGCGATTTCACTTCCAGACGCGGCCGCACGTTCTCGAGAGCTTTATTCAAAACTTCTAGAGGGTCGACTGCATCAGAACCTTCCCGGGATTTGTCGATCGCGGTGTAAACAATCCGCTCCGCCAACGATTTCTTGCCCCGCTTCATCACCGTCGAAATGAGACGGGCGACCGCCGGACTGCCGAAGCGAGAGTCGATCTTCTCTTCCTTCTTATAAACTTTACGACGGCGAGACATAGAACGGGACCTTCTTTACTTTTTCCCCTTCGGCTTGCCCTTTTTGCCAGCAGCCGCTTCCGCTCCGGCTTTGGGCCGCTTCGCTCCGTATTTAGACCGGCTGCGGCGGCGCCCGTCCACGCCAAGGGAATCAAGCGTGCCGCGCACGATGTGATACCGCACCCCGGGCAAATCTTTCACCCGCCCGCCGCGGACGAGAACAATGGAGTGTTCCTGCAAATTGTGTCCTTCGCCCGGAATGTAGGCAATTACTTCCTGGCCGTTCGTCAATCGAACCTTCGCCACTTTGCGCAAGGCAGAGTTCGGCTTCTTCGGCGTGCGCGTCATCACTTGCGTACAAACCCCGCGGCGTTGCGGACAGTCGGCCAAGGCCGGTGACTTGGATTTCACCGACACCTTCCGGCGTCCATGGCGCACAAGTTGATTAATGGTTGGCATTTCGGGTTAACAAAAAACGTCGCTCGCGAATTCACCGTCCAGAGCGACAAAAAATCCGCTCAGAGCCGTGAACCCCCTGCTCACGCCACTGATGCGGAGAGCGCGCAATATAGGAACCAAATGTAACGCTGCAAAGATTTTTTTGCTGCGCCGATCAGCAAAACGAAGCAATGCCGCAAAGGCTGAGGCGTTCCCGGGATATTCTACGGACCGCTGGCGCCCTGATGGTAAACCCGATACTGCACGTCTTGCTGGTGGCGGACTTCGGCCCGCGTTCTTTTGGAATCCGCGGTTTCTTGCGCATCCTCATCAACGTCGACATACCCGCCACCGATAATCGAGCCCGCCGGAGGTGGAACCCAAATCCTCCTCTTCTTCTTAACGGGCGCCACGGCGGCGGTGCCGGGCTTAGCCGCTGCGGTGGTGCCAGGCCTCATCCGTAGTGAGATTTTCGTGTCGGACCGCTGTACTCTTACCACCTGACTCGGTGCCATGAGCCCGCCTGTTCCCGTAGCGTCAACCTCGTAAACTCCCTCGGTCAAATTCGGGAAAGAGAATTTACCGCTCTTATCTGCCTGCACCTTCAAAGGCGCAGACTTGGATCCCTTCCGCACCAACTGAACCGTGGCACTCGAAACCGAGCGACCATTTTCCAGTGTCACCTCGCCATTAATGCTTCCCTGAGCCCGCACGTTGCCGGCGAAAGCGGAGAGCGAAAACAGCAGGGCGAGCAACAGCGCTCCCCTCCTAAGTCTAATCTGGAGATTCATAGGTATTATTTAGCGCAGATAACTCCTCCTCGCCACCCAATTTCCCGTGGATTAATAGCGGAGAAAAGAGGTAACCGGCGTGGGTTCGAGTTTGGCGCGCCCATGCAAAAACTCCAGTTCAATCAGGAACATGGCGGCAATTAAATTACCGCCCACCTTTCTAATCAGGGTTGCCGCCGACGCGCTCGTGCCACCCGTGGCCAACAGATCGTCGATCAGCACGATCTTCTCATCCTTTTCGATCGCATCGATGTGCAATTCCATCTCCGCCTCGCCATACTCGAGCGAGTAGCTGGCGCTTTCCGTTTTATAAGGCAGGCGACCTTTTTTTCGCAAGGGGACAAAGCCGACTCCGAGTTCGTATGCGACCGCCGAGCCAAAAAGGAATCCTCTCGCGTCGATCCCTACCACTTTATCGATGGCGAGAGTGCGACAGCTCTCGAGAAAAACGTCAATTGAATCGCGGAAGAGCGGTCCATCTTTCAGGATCGGGGTAATATCTTTGAAGAGGATTCCCGCCTTCGGGAAATCTGGCACGTCGCGGATAGCACCGCGGAGCCGCGAAATCGTGTCATTCGTCATCGCCGGCCGATGCTAGCGCGCGCGGCGGAATCGTCAACGTTGCTTGGTTGCGGAGGCAAAACGTCTTTCGTAAGGTTACCCTCCCGGTGGAACACCAGCTCCTGATCGCTTCTACGCTCTGCTATTTCGGGGCCTTTCTGCGCACTCTTCTTCATCTGCGTGAGCGCGTCTTCCATCGCAGCCGCATTCACTTCGCCCTCATCTCGCTCGGCTTCCTTCTGCAAACTGCCTTCCTTTTTGCCCGCGGTCACGCCATTGGCCGTTGTCCGATCACTAATCTTTTCGAAGTTCTGATCTTTTTGGCATGGTCGATTGCCTTGATTTATCTTGTCGTCGGCCCCGCCTATCGTCTTTCTCTCATGGGGGCATTCACCGCGCCTTTGGTTTTTCTATTGGAGGGTGTGGCGTTGATTTCGCGACTGGACGTTCCGCCGCCCGGTCGCCTGCCCCCGAATACATGGCTCGAACTACACGCTTCCGTTTCGATAATTGCCTACGGCGCTTTCGCACTCGCCGGCGTGGCCGGCGTCATGTATCTCGTGCAGGAGCGACAGCTGAAGACGCATGTGCTGCAATCGATTTTCTACCAATTGCCGCCGCTGCCCAGTCTGTTTGCCGCCATGAGCCGGCTACTTTCACTCGGCTTCGTCCTTTACACGGCGGGCATGGTCAGCGGGTTTTTCACCGGCGAACCGCTACCCGCTCTAAAAATAACGTTGGCTTTGGCGGTTTGGTTGCTCTACGGGGCGATTCTTGTCAGCCGGTATTTTCGATTCGTGACACCACGTCGGATCGCTGCTCTCAGCGTTCTGGCCTTTGCCGGCGCTCTCTCCCTTTTGTGGAGCATTGAGTTTGTATCCCATCGCGCCTGATGAATCTCTTCTGCTTCGGATTGAACCACCGCACTGCACCAATCGAGATGCGCGAGCGCTTCGCCGGTCACGGGGACACGGCGCAGCGGCTGCGGGAAGCGGGCGCCGCGGAGCTCATGCTACTGGCCACGTGTAACCGGGTTGAAATCTACGGCGCGAGCGAAAACTCGATCGCCTCCGACGAGATCGCGCGCTCTATGCGGAGGCACGATTCCTCGCTCACCCCTATCGAACTTGAAGGCTTCTATCGTCACTCCGACGCAGAGTGCGTGCGCCATCTCTTCCGCGTCGCTTCGGGGATGGAGTCCATGGTGGTGGGTGAAACGGAGATTCTTGGTCAGGCGAAGCGCGCCTACGAGAAGGCGCAGGCCTGCGGAGACACCGGACCCTTACTCCATCGCTTATGTCAGCGCGCGTTCCGTGTCGCCAAGCAAGTGCGCACGCGCACGCAAATCACGCGCGGCTCGGTCTCGGTGGGATCGGTCGCCGTTGACTTGGCCGAGAAAATTTTCGGCGATCTGCGGAAGCGACGAGTGCTCGTCCTCGGAGCGGGGGAAGCGAGTGAGAAAACGGTGCGTGCGCTCGCCGGCCGCGGGGTATCCGATTTGCGCGTGAGCAATCGCTCTCCGGCCCGAGCCCAGGAATTGGCAGCCGCCGTCAACGGAATAGCGGTGCCATTTGCAAACTGGCTCGAGCAATGTCGCGAGATCGATATTCTGATCTCGTCAACCGCGGCGGACGATTACCTACTCGATCCTTTGCTTCTGACGCCTCTGCTGAGTCAGAGGCGCGATCGTCCGCTGTTCCTCATCGACATCGCGGTTCCACGCAACATTGCCCCGGCGGTCAATGATATCGACGGGGTCTATCTATATGATATCGACGCGCTGCAATCGATCGCCGACGAAGCCGTGGAACTGCGTCGTCAGCAGTTCGCACTGGCCGAGGCCATCATCGAGGAACATCTGCACGACCTTCACCGGCAGATTGAATCGAAATGCGAGAAAACTGCGGTGCCAAGGTCCTCTCGCACGGTGCCACCGATCGCGCCTGCCTTGGGCACGTCGCAGACCTAGGCGATGGCCGCAGGGAGCGCGCCGCGCCAGATCGTTCTCGGGACACGTGGAAGCGAGCTTGCGCTTGTCCAGGCGCGGATGGCGCAGCACGCACTGTCAGTTACGGGTATTCAATTACGCATCGAGGTCATACGAACCCGGGGCGATGAGAGGTCCGCTGATTCCGCGGCCGATAGCAAAAGCGGACGCAAGGGAGCGTTTACTGCCGAACTCGAGATGGCATTGCTCGATCGACGCATCGATATCGCGGTGCACAGCGCCAAAGACTTGCCGAGCGAGATGACCGAGGGGCTCACGCTTGCAGCTGTGTTGCCTCGCGCCGTGGCGGAAGATTTTCTCGTTACCAAACGTCCGATGCACTTCGACACCCTGCCGGCAGCCGCGAGCATCGCCTCCGGAAGCATCAGGCGGCAGCGGCAGGCGCTCTTCCTCCGCCCCGATTTGCAGCTGCACGAACTGCGCGGCAATGTGCCAACGCGATTACGCAAGTTCATCGCCAGCACCTGGGATGGAATCGTTCTTGCCGGGGCCGGGCTTTCCCGCCTGGGGTTCTGCCCACCGATCTTCGAGTTTGAAGAAATTAGCCTGTTCATCGAAAAATTGCCGCGCGACCTTTTTGTTCCCGCAGGCGGTCAGGGAGTCGTCGCGCTGCAAACACGCGCCGGAGAGGAGAATCTGGTCGCCGCGATTGACGACAGCGCCACGCGCGCTTGCCTGCAGTGCGAACGGGATTTTCTGCACTTGGTGGCGGGCGATTGCGGGACTCCGGTGGGAGCGCACGCGCGGATTTCGGGCACTGGCGAGATACAGTTGACCGTCCAGCTTTTTGGCGAAGGGACTACCCCAAAGAGGGCGAATGCCCGCGGGCGTGATCCGAGACTGGTCGCGATTGAAGCTTACGAAAAAATGGAAGGCGCCAATGAGCACAAGTAGGGCAGGAACATGTTATCTGGTTGGGGCCGGACCTGGAGACTTAGGTTTGGTCACGCTGCGAGCGAAAGAGTTGATCGAAAAGGCCGAGGTCATCCTCTACGACGCGCTTTGCAATCCGGAAATGCTCAGCTGGGCGCAGGAAAGCGCCGAGATCATCTTTGTCGGCAAACGCGCGGGCGCTCACGCTCTCAGCCAGCCTGAGATCGACGCGCGGCTGGTCGAGCTGACCAAAAGCGGGAAGCAGGTCGTGCGACTCAAAGGTGGCGATCCGTTTGTTTTTGGGCGTGGCGGTGAAGAAGCCGAGAGTCTCGCCGCCGCCGGTTTGCGCTTTGAGATTGTTCCCGGAGTCACTTCGGCTGTTGCCGCCCCCGCTTATGCAGGCATTCCCGTGACGCACCGCGGCAAGACTTCGCATTTCACCGTCTTCACCGGCCATGAAGATCCGGAGAAAACAGAGAGCGCGCTCGACTTCGGTTCGCTCGTGAAACTCGGGGGAACGCAAATCATGCTCATGGGCCTGCAGCGGCTGGAAGCGACCACGAGCGAAATGCTCGCGCACGGTGCCCGGCCTAATTTACCGGTTGCATTAATCCGCTGGGGAACGACCAGCCGTCAGCAAACACTAACCGGGACATTGGAGGACATCGCCACCAAAGCGCGGGGAGAGGGCTTCGAAGCGCCCGCGGTGGCTGTTTTCGGCGAAGTGGTGACGCTGCGAAAAAAGCTCCGTTGGTTTGAGAAGCGGCCTCTTCTCGGACGGCGCATCGTGGTTACGCGCACGCGGAAGCAAGCCGGCGCCCTGAGTTCACAACTGCGCGCGCTGGGAGCGGACGTGATCGAGCTGCCGACGATCAGAATCGCGCCTCCGACCGATTTGCGTGCTTTCGCGGAGCTGGTGCAGGACGCCCACTCCTACGATTGGATCATCTTTACCAGTCCAAACGGCGTCACTGCGTTCTTTGACATCTTTTTCAAGCTCTACGACGACGCGCGAGAGCTCGGCCCGACGAAAATTGCCGCGATCGGTCCGGCGACCGCGCAGCGGGTAAAGGATTACCATCTCCATGTCGATCTGCAGCCCGACGAATTTGTCGCGGAAGCTGTCGTGCGAGAGTTCCGTAAGCTCGGGGGAATCGAAAACCTGAAGGTCCTGGTGGCTCGGGCGGAGAAGGCGCGGGACTTGCTTCCTCGGGAGCTCTCCAGCATGGGCGCAATTGTGGATGAAGGCTTTGGGTATCAAACAGTGGCCGAAACGCGGGACGCAACTGGCGCGCGCCATCGTCTTAGCGCGGAGGGCGCAGACCTGATTACGTTTACCAGTTCATCCACCGTCGAGAATTTCCTCGCGCTCGACCTCGCGTGGCCCCCCGGCATGCAAGTCGCCAGCATCGGCCCCGTCACTTCCGCCACTGCCCGCGAGCGTGGCCTTAGCGTGGAGGTCGAAGCGAAACGACACGACATCGCTGGCCTGGTGACAGCGATCCGCAAACACTGGGGCGCCTAGAATGGCAGAAGATTTCGCCTCCACCATGCGGGAACTAAGCGCAGCGGCGGCCACCGTTCCGCGCGAGCAGCCCAAGCTCGGAAACCCGGAACTTTCGGCCATGATGCGCGAGTTTCACATTCTGGGGGCAAACTTGCAGGGCCTCGAAACGGTCTTGACCCGCCGGGTCGAGAACCTTGCGCAGACCATCCTCTCAGCTCGCTCGGAGGAGGCGTCGACCCAGTTCCAGAAAATCGAGGAGCACCTACTGGCGATACGCACGAGCGAGACGGTGAATCAGAAGCTGTTCGATTCGTTGCACGATGAGCTGCTGAAATATCGCGATAATTTTCTGCACGAATCGCTGCACAAACCTTTCGTCCGCGACCTCGTGGTTTTGTTCGATGATCTCAGCACGCTGGCCGACCAGCTTAAGACGGCCGAGGCGAGCGACCCTTCCCTCTCGCGCTTGTCACGCTGGCGTGAAAATCTCGACAACGGGATTCACGCTCTCCTCGAAATTCTCCACCGCCTGGAGGTTTCAGAAGTCGAGACGAAGGAGTTCGTCGACATTAGCACTCACAAGGTGGTCAGTTTCGAGCCGGCCGATTTCGCCGAGGACGACGGCCGGATTGTCATGCGGATCAAACGCGGTTTCATCTGGCGGGGCAACATCTTGCGACCTGAGGAAGTCATCGCGAAGCGGTTTTAGGTCTTCCGCTTCATTCGATCGGCAGGCGATGGGAACCTGCTCAAATTTCACCATTCCGTCGGCGATCTAAGCGCCCACCTTCGGAAAGCGTTTTCACGAGGGAAAACTGCCGGGGGACGCGGCACGGAAGTTGCACTTGGAGTCGAGGGCAACACCTGTCCGAAAACTTCTCTCAAATGAACGAGCGCAAAGCAGTCGGCATCGACCTTGGCACTACCTTTTCCGCCGTCGCCCACATCGACGCTTACGGTAAGCCGCAAATCATCCCTAATTCGGAAAGCGAACGCATCACTCCGTCGGTGATTCTGTTCGATGATTCCACCGTCATCGTCGGGACCACGGCGAAGAACAATGCCGTGGCCGAACCGGAAAAAATCGTCGATTTCGTGAAACGCGAGATTGGCAAGCCGAAGGAACATTTTCACCGCGAGTTTGGCGGTAAACGATTTTCCGCGGAGGAACTCAGCGCCCTGATCCTGAAGAAGCTGAAGATGGATGCGGAGAAGTATCTCAAGCAGCCCATCACCGACGCGGTCATCACCGTGCCCGCCTATTTCAACGATGCGGAGCGGACCGCGACCATCACTGCCGGAAAACTTGCCGGCCTTAACGTTCTCCAGATTATCAATGAGCCGACCGCCGCCGCTCTCGCCTACGGCCTCGATAAACTCGATCAGGACCAAACCGTCTTCGTCTTCGATCTTGGGGGAGGCACCTTCGACGTTACCATCATGCGGATCGAGGGTCACCACATCAACATGCTCGCGACCAACGGCGACCACCGCCTCGGGGGCAAAGATTGGGATGATATCATCGTGAATTTCGTCGCGGAAGAGTTCGATCGCCAGCACGGCGAGAACCCCCTGCTCGACCTGCAAAGCTACCAAGATCTGCATACGCGTGCGCTTTCCGCCAAAATCCAGTTGTCCACCCGGGCGCAGACGGCACTGATCCATCAGCACAATGGGAAGAGCGTGAAGCTCGAGATCACGCGCGACGAATTCGAGCGCCGCGCCCAGCACCTGGTCGAGAAGTGCAAAACGATTTGCGAAATGGTGATGCAGGAAGCGCGCATGACCTGGAACGAAATCGACAAGGTTCTGCTCGTCGGCGGCATGACGCGCATGCCGATGGTGCGCCAGCTAATCGCGCAGCTTACCAGCGCGCCGTTGATCGAAGACGTGAACCCAGACGAAGCCGTCGCCATGGGTGCTGCAATTCAGGGCATTCTCTCTCTCTTGGATCTGGAGAAAACTTCCGGGGAACAGGTCCTGCCCGATACCACACGCGATCAATTTTCTTCCCGCGACGGGCGCCTCATTCAGGTGACGAACATCACCTCGCACACGCTTGGCGTGGTGCTTTGGGATGAAGCGCAGCTCGAAGAGTACGTCTTCCCCATGATCCGCAAAATGAGCGCGATTCCAGCGACCGGAAGCAATTCCTTCGGCACGGCCATGGCGAACATGCAGCGCGCCGTCGTGCGCGTGGTCGAGGGTGAAAGTACCCTGCCGGACGAGTGCACGCCTTTGGGCGTGTGCGACGTGGAGCTACCGGCTTTTCTGCCGAAGGGCTCGCCCGTCGAGCTGACCTACGAATATAATGCCAACCAGGTCCTGGAGGTTTCCGTGGAAGCTTCGGGCAACATCGCGAAAGTGACGATCGAGCGTAACACCGGGGTCGCGCCGAGCGAAATGGGGGCAGCAACTGCAAAACTTGGTTCGCTGAGCGTGGCGTGATCAGCGTGAAATGCAGCGAGGTCTTTCCAGTCCCGCTCCCCGACGACCCGAAGAAGTGGGACGGTTGGAATCTATATAAATCTCCGAATCCCTACGAACGACTCTGCCTCGATCCACGGCAGAATCCGAGTAACGAGCTGATCGAGGAGCATTGCCGGGAGCTTTTGCGCTGGTGGCAGAAAAAACTGCCCCTTAAGAACCAGCCGAGCAATCCCGTGGCCCAGCTCCTCCGCTCCGGGCTGGATGAGTCCTCTCGCTACCTGACCGAGGCGCGGGTCGAACTGCTCGATCCGATTCGTCGCCAGTTGGTCGATCAGGAGCTCGCGGCCCAGGCTCTCGAGGAATCAGTCGCGGAGTTTCACAAATTCCTCGCGTTCTCCCTCGCCAATGGCGTCCTGACCGCGGAAGAGGAAAAAACTCTCCGCCGCTTCGGCACCGAAAACGGGCTGAACGACGAGGAAATGTCCGCTTTCATTGAGAAAGAGCTGACCGACGCGGGAGCAATGCGAGCTGTGGTAGAAGCGCCTCCCCCGCCACCCGCCCCCGAAACGCCGGTCCGAACTGCCGGCGATCCCAAGCTCGAGTTTGCCCGGGTGCTGAGACTGAGCGGTCTGGACGGGGATACCATGACTGACGATCAGCGCGATGCCTTCATCAATGTCGCTGAAAACATGGGCATCGACGCGGGAGACGCCGAGGACCTGGTGGACGAATATCTCGAGCAGATCGAAGGGGCGATGGACGAGCCCGTGCCGAAGACGAAGCCAAAGACGATCATCGTGGGGGCGAATGGTCAATCGCCGGCCGCAATCGAACAGCCCATCGCGGACGCTGCGCCGGTCATGTCACCCACGGAGGAGCGGCGTCGTTTTAACAACTTCATCAATTCTGTGGGCAACCAGATGTTACTCGTTCCCACGGGCGATTTTTCCATGGGCAGCAACGCGCCCGACGCGCCGCCGAACGAAATGCCGCAGGCGAAAGTTTCCCTCACCCGCTTTTTCATGTCGCGTTTTCCGGTCACGAACTCGCAATTCGAGGAGTTTGAGCCCATGCATAAACGCAAGCGCGCGTCGGGAACCAGCGACATGCATCCGGTCGTTTATGTCAGCAGCCTGGATGCAATCAAGTTTTGCCAATGGCTGAGCACGCGCGAGCGCAAGAAATACCGCCTGGCGACGGAAGCGGAATGGGAATACGCCGCCCGGGGAATAGACGGCCGGAAATATCCGTGGGGCAACTTTGACGGCCGTGGCGACCTGGCAAATTTCGCCGATAAAAACACTGTCTTTGCCTGGAGCGATCGCGAGCTTAACGACGGCTACCCGGAAAGCTCTCCGGTGGGCGCCTTTCCTCGGGGCGCCAGTCCCTTTGGGATCGAAGACTTGGCCGGCAACGTCTGGGAGTGGTGCAGCGACTTCTATCAGGATTACAAAAGCGTGCCGAAAACCAACCCGCACGGACCCACCACCGGCGCAAAGCGCGTCTATCGCGGAGGGAGCTGGAAATCACGATTTGCCAGCTTGCGGGCGACGACGCGCAATTCAAATATTCCAAACTACTCCTGCAACGATCTCGGTTTTCGGATCGTGTGCGAGTGCGAGGGTTAATGCAGTTTGGCCCTGTCGCGGCGCTCTATGACCGCCGTTCCTAGAGAGAAAAGGTTGACGCTCGGCGGTTGTAGAGCGCCGCTACAGGAGCTGGCGCCCCGTTTAAAGCGCCGACGATCTAACTAAGCAACAACGCATAAAATGGAAAACGCGGCTCGAAGCCGCGTTCGCCAATCTAAATTCCCGACTCCCGTTCAGCCGTTGTTGTAATTAAAACGAAATTTGGTCCGGCCGCGCTTCGCGTTAGCCTTGGCCTTTCGCCGACTCTTTTGATTCGGCGTTTCAAACGCGCGCAGGCGACGCACTTCGTCGAGGATGCCTTCAGCGTCCAGCTTGCTTTTCAGCCGCTTGAGCGCGCGATCCACTGGTTCGCCTTTTCGTACGATAACTTCTGGCATCAATTCACCTCGATCCTTTGAAATCTGCCCGGCAGTCGGGCAAGTGAGGGAGCGTAGCCGTGGACGGGCTTTTCGTCAAGAAAAGCTGTAATTATCTATTGGATAGATATTTATGATTGAAACCCTAGTCAGCACCAGTGAAATCCTGAAAACCATCTCGCCCGGGAAGCGAAAGGTTTCTTAGGTGGCAGTCGCCGGCTTCACGGCAGCCTGGCGTTCCGCGACCTCACGCCGCAGGGCGCTCGCTCCACCCCCCCGTGCGCGAGTCCACCAGAGGACAATCGGTGATGCGATGAAGATGGAGGAATACGTTCCAACGATGACACCGATGATGATCGCGAGAGAGAAATCTCTCAGCACCGGGCCGCCAAAGAAAAAGAGGCAAAGGATCGGAATGAGCGTCACCGTGCTGGTGAGAATCGTTCTCGAAAGCGTCTGGTTGATGCTCTCGTTCATGATCTGTTCGATCGAGCCTTTCCGGCCGCTGGCCAGGCCTTCCCGGATTCGATCATAGACGACGATGGTGTCGTTAATGGAATAGCCGGCGATGGTGAGAATCGCTCCCACCATGGTCAGAGTCAGCTCCCACTGGAGGAGCGAAAAAATACCGACGGTAATGAAGACGTCGTGCAGAAGCGCGACAATCGCTCCGACCGCGAACGAAAGCTCAAAGCGAAGCGTCACGAAGATAAGAATGCCGAGAATGCCCAGCCCAAGAGCGATGAGAGAGCTGCGCGCAAGTTCGCCGCCGACGAGCGCGCCCACGCGTTCCGCGCCTTCCACCTTGAACTGCGCATTCGGCATCGTCTTAAGAATTTGCTGCTCGACCGTATCGCTGGTCCGGAGCGGTGTCCGAACCGTGATGTAGCTCTTCGCGCCTTGTCTCGATTCCTGAATGGCCGCATCCCCAAGGCTGATTTGCTGAAGTGAGTTCCGCACCTGACCGACGTCGATATTCTGCGGTGAGCTGAGCGTGATCAGATCTCCCCCGCGAAAATCAACCCCGAAGTTTTTCTCGCCCCGCAGATAAAACGAAGTCGCCCCGGCGATGATGAGCGCGAGCGAGCACATGCTGGCGATGAATCCTTTGCCGAGAAAGTTAATGTTCTTGGAGGAAATCAAGTGCAGCATCGAGATCTTCTTCACCCGACCGCTATCGACGAACCACTCGAGCGCATTCCGCCCGACAATGAGCGCGGTGAAAAGCGATGCCAGAATTCCGAGGGTGAGCGAAATGGCGAAACCCTTGACTGGTCCGCTCGCCTTCCAGAATAGAATCACCGCCGTGATCAAGGTGGTCACGTTGGCGTCGAAGATGGAGCTGAACGCCTTCTCATAGGCGGCCTGCACCGCAACCTTGAGCGACTTCCCGAGCGCGAGTTCTTCGCGCAGACGCTCGTAGACCAGGACGCTCGCATCCACTGCCAGACCGATGGAAAGGATAATACCAGCGATGCCCGGCAGCGTCAGGACGAAACGGAACATGGTAAGCGCGCCGATCAGAAGGATGAGATTGATCAGCAGGGCAAGACACGCGATCAGACCGAGGAAACGGTAGTAGATGGCGACGCAGACGAGGGTGATTGCGAGTCCAAGCAATCCCGCGAGGATGCTGGCCCGGATGGAATCGGCGCCGAGCGTAGGCGAAACGCTCCGCTCCTCCTCGATGCTGACGGGAGTTTGCAGCGGATTTTCCAAGACACTGGAAAGACCGCGCGCTTCTTTTTCGCCGAAATGTCCGCTGATAATGCAATCGCCGCCGTAAATGGCGTCGCGAATCACCGGGGCCGATTGAATCGCGTTATCGAGGACGATGGCAAAACGATGACCCTTGAACTGCTCGGTGATGTGGCCAAACGTTTTCGCCCCTTCGCCGTCGAACTTCAGTTGCACCGTCCAGCCTTCGTTCCCGAAGTAGGCGTGTGATTCCGAGACGCGGTCCCCTCCCAGATCGGCCTTCTTTTTCACCAGCAACCGCTCGACTCGCGGCTTGGCGCCGGCGGCATCGCCAGGCTCGGGGCTAATATTGTAGTTCTCGATCCGGTATTCCGGCGGAATGACTTGCTGACCGGCGTCGATCGCCGCCAGCCGCTCGCCATTATCTGGATAAACGAGACGGAACTCGAGCTTGGCCACGCGCGAAAGCTGGTCGCGCGCTTCCTGGATCTTGGCCGTATCCAATCCAGGGATCTGCACCAAAATGCGATCGTTCCCGACCGGGCTGATCACAGGCTCGCCCCCGCCAAAATAATCAACGCGTTTGCGGATGACCTCGACTGCCTGGTCGAGCATCGCCGGAGTGATCTGCTTCTCCGCCTGCTGCAATTTGATCAGAAAAGAAGTTCCGCCCTTTATGTCGAGACCGAGAGCGATCTTCTTTTCCGGCGGCCAGATGGTGGCGAGACTGAAAGCGACAAGCAAACCCGCGAGCACCGCCGCAAGGAGTCGTTTACGAGCGCCGTAATCGGTCGCGAAATACCAGCCGAAAAGGACTAAAAGCAGCAGCCCGATGAAAAATGTAAGACCGGGTGTCATCGCCTTGGCCGGGGAGTGGCAGCGGCTGTAGAGTTAAACAGAGTCGAGGAGTGGGTGACTGCTTGCGCTTTCATCTCAGGCCTCCTTCGCCACGCTGGCGATGGCGGCTTTATCCATCTCGATCTTGACGTTATCCGCGACCTTCAATAGCACGGTTGTCTCTTTGACGTTGGCGATCAGGCCGTGCATGCCAGAGTTCGTTACGACTCGGTCGCCGGTCTTGACTGTCTCCACTAGGCGCTGCTGCTCTTTTTGCCGGCGCTGCTGTGGGCGGATCATAATGAAATACATGATCACGAAGATGAAAATCATCGGAACGAAAAATCCGAATCCGCCCCCGGCACTGGTCGACGCGGGAGCACTTTGCGTTTGGGCTAGAATAAACAGGAGCATATGCGGGAAAGCGGGGGCAATTGAATCCAATGCAGCGGGCAATGCAAGGCTCGCCGCGGCCGCAAGTTCCATGGCGCCGCGGAGCCACTCTAGTCGCCCTGGCTGCGGGCTAACAAATCCTGGTCTTTATCCTGCTCTTTCTGCCGGCCGATAGCTTGCCTTCAAACTCTGACGCAAGGCCTCGAAGCGACCTTCCTCCAGCGCCGCGCGCGCCTGTCGCATCAACTCAAGATAGAAGTGCAGATTATGCAGGCTGATCAGGCGCAGGCCTAAAATCTCCTCCGCCTTCACCAGATGCCGGATGTATCCGCGCGAGAAATCACGGCACGCAGGGCAAGCGCACCCCTCCTCGATCGGCCGCAAATCGCGGGCATACTCCGCATTTTTGAGGTTGATTGTGCCGCGGACAGTAAAGGCGGTGCCGTTGCGGGCCAGCCGTGTCGGTAGCACGCAATCGAACATGTCAACTCCCCGCGCGATCAGCTCAAGCATCTGCGGTGGCGTCCCCAGTCCCATGGCGTAGCGCGGCTTATCCGCGGGCAGGAATGGCGCACTCGCCTCGGCCGCGCGCATCATCTCTTCCTCGGGTTCGCCCACGCTCACTCCACCGATGGCATATCCATCGAAGCCAATCTCCACCAGGGCCTCCGCGCTTTGGCGGCGCAACGCGGGAAAGGTGGCTCCTTGGACAATGCCAAAAACAAGCTGTGCCGCGCCCTTTCCTTCCGGCAGATGGCTTGCCTCGTGACAACGCCTCGCCCACCGCGTGGTCAACTCCAGACTCCGCGCCGCGTAATCATATTCACAAGGCCAGGGCAAGCATTCGTCGAGGACCATGGCGATGTCGCTCCCCAACCCTGCCTGAATTTCCATCGCAATTTCCGGCGAGATGAAAGTAGGTGTCCCGTCCAAATGATTCTGAAAATGCGCACCCTCCTCCGAAATCTTGCGCAATTTCGCGAGCGAAAAAATTTGGTAACCACCGCTGTCAGTCAAGATCGGACCGCGCCAGCTCATGAAACGGTGCAAGCCCCCGAAATGGCGGATCGTTTCGAGACCTGGTCGGACAAATAAATGATACGTGTTCCCGAGCACGATCTGCGCTCCAAGTTCCTCCAGCTCCGCCGGGCTCATCCCTTTCACGCTGCCCTGCGTCCCCACCGGCATGAAGGCGGGGGTCTCGATCACGCCATGTGCTGTCGTGAGCCGGCCGCGGCGCCCCTCCGTCTGCGTATCGCGCGCCAGCAGTTCAAACATCGGGTTGGAGATAGAACGCGATGGCAAAAACCCTGTAGCGGCGGTCTATGACCGCCGAATCCCGGTATTTTCCCACGTAATCACGATGGTCATAGACTGCCGCTACAGCGCCAAATCAATTCTTGAAACATGGCCGATGTTGCGGACCCGGCAAAGCGACGGAAAAGGTTCTGCATCACTCGTGGGCGAACATTTTTTTGAGCGCTTCCTGCGGCAACGCTTCCACTTTGTGATCGTCGCGACCGACCATGGTCCGATTGTCCACCAGCGCGTTGATGATCGCTTCCTCGGTCGCCTGTACGGTGGCTTCGAAAAGCGCATCCATCTCATCGTTGGAAAATGCTTCGATCGAATGCGTCGCGGGCGCGGAGTCGGCCGCATGCGGGTTGGCTGTGGAAAAGGCCAGGAAAAGGTCGCCCGAACCGTTTCCGGAGATGCTGCCGGTGCGCGCAAGTCCCATGACCGCGCGCCGGGCCAGGCGGTCGAGCTGGTGCGGAAGCAAGGGGGCGTCGGTGGCGAGAACGATGATAATCGAACCCGTTTCGCGCGGGTAGACGGAACCAGGGAAAGCTTTCCCGACGTCCTTTCCACGAATCGTTAATTGCGCCCGACGGCCGCAGTTCGCCTGCACGAAAGCTCCCACGACAAAAGGGCGATCGCCGATCTTCGCCAAGCGCGAGGCAGTGCCGTTCCCGCCTTTGAATTCGTAACAGATCATGCCCGTGCCGCCGCCCACGCTGCCTTCCTCAATCGCCCCGCCACGCGCTGTTTCGATCGCGTGGGCCACGTCGCCCGGCATAACGTGGAACCCATCCACGTCGTTCAGCCATCCGTCCCATGTCTCCGCCACGATCGGCAGACTCCAGGCGAAACCTTGGGCATCGGGACCGCCGTGCGCCAGCCGCCAGGCAACGACGGCGTCGCGCGCCACGCCTACGCTGTGCGTGTTGGTCAGGATAATCGGTCCCTCGAGAAAACCGCTCTCCTGCAGCCAAGGCACACCGGTCATCTCCCCATTGCCGTTTAACGAAAAGTAGCCAGCGAAAACCGGGTCGTTCATGGCGGCGCGCCCGCGCGGAAGGATGGCGGTGACTCCCGTTCGCACCGGCCCCTGACCAACAACCAGCTTCCCCTCCCCCGCAATTAGAGTGGAGTATCCAACCTCTATCCCGGGCACATCCGTGATGGAGTTTAACACCCCGGTCTGGCCGTCGAATGGGATCCCGAGCGTTCGCGCCCGAATCGCTTGCGACGGCGGGGGAATCGGCTCGCGCGCCCAGACATTACCACCTGCGCAGAGGGCGAGCAGGAAAATCCATCGACAAGGCATGAAGCAGGATTGCGAGCCTTTCCGATTTCGCAAACTGCGCGGCAAGGTTTTGTTGCAGCACGTTTCTCGCCCGAAAAGGCAGTGCAACGAGTGCCCCGCCCTTTCGCCTATCAGGATGAGCGTCAATTCTACCTGCGGCACTCCGTCCCATCGCCTTCGCAGTGATGGGACTGGCCGCACAATTTGGTTTCGCGCGTTGTCCGTGGAGGTCGCGCGGTCGGAGCTCTAGTTCTCGTTAAACCGTCAGGCGCTGCCGTTGACCGCGGCGGGCGCTGGCGAAGAGGATGAGCCCTGCGGACGTCAGCAAGATGCCAGTGGACCCGGTTTCCGGCACGGTCGGGTTGGTCGAATCACCGAACCGGATGTTGTCCAGGGCAAAAGCAGGCGCGTCGGGCGAAAAGGTAACCACCACACGATCAAACAGCTCATCGCTTTTCACCGCAGCCAATCCGCCAGTAAAAAAAGGATCCGGCGTTCCGGTGAATGAGATTGTTCCCAGCGGATTAGCGCCCGCAAAAAGTTCCATCGAGGTCGCCGCCGGCACCGTTCCGAAAGCGAGGATGGCGTAGCCGTAGCCAAAGACATTTGCCAGTTCCGGCAAAGCAATGCTGAGGGCCAACCCGGGAGGATTAGCCAACGAAAGAAGGTTCGGAGGCGCGACGTTATTCGTCACCCCGGGGCCGCCATCCACCACCATTAGTCCATTAGTCGGGACACCCGCCAATGTGACCTGAAAGAGGACGCCATCGACGCTCAGGCCGTTCACCTCCGTGCCAGAGATCACGGAATCGAAGTTGATCGTGTGGGTCGCGGCGGCGAGATCCGCAGCAGTCGCGGGCTGCAGACCCGCCTCCAGGTGAAGGGAGGCGAACATGCTGAGGCAAAGGGGGGCAAAAAAGCGAAGCTTCATGGGGGAACTCCTGGAATG
>JBDTXE010000003.1:0-30003 GCA_040006335.1 Verrucomicrobiota bacterium
GGGCCTTTGCTGGCGACCAGGCGTTCGGCAATGACCTTCCGCATGCCGCCAAGCTGAATACGAGAGCCGCCCTGGGCCGACGCTGCCGTGACCGGCGCTGATTTCGCGGGACTCTTCGGCGCCGCCGAGCTACCGGCCTTGGCCGCCGCGCGAACGTCGCTTTCAGTGATTCGTCCTTCCGGCCCACTGCCCTTTATCTGCCCGAGGTCCACGCCGAGTTCTCCGGCGAGGCGTCGCGCTACCGGTGAAGCCTTATGACGTTCCGAAGCATCTTCTGACGGCTTGCCGGCGGGTGCAGGCTCTTTCGCCGCCGCCGCTGCGGGTTTGCGCGCGCTCGTATCGGCGGAGTCTGACTTCGGCTTTTCCTTGGCCGGCTTTGGTTCTTGTTTAGGGGTTTCCGTCTCGTCCGACTCCCTCGCCTCCTCCTCCGAGTCTTCGGCAGAAGCCGCCTGCTCTGATTCCTCGCCCTTCACCTCTTTCGGTTCCTCCGCTAGATCCGCTTTCTCCCCCTCTTCCCCGATAAAAGCGAGCCGCTCGCCCACCTCCACTTTTCCACCTTCCTCGACGAAAATTTCCGTCAGGACGCCGTCCTCCGGCGATTCCCATTCCATCGTCGCCTTATCCGTCTCGATCTCGGCGATCACGTCACCCGTCGAGACTTTATCGCCCTTTTTCTTCTTCCACGCGACGAGAGTTCCTTCCGTCATCGTGTCACTCAGTTTCGGCATTTGAATCTCAGGCATACAATTCGGGGCGTTTCGCGCGGCGAAGAAGGAAACTCAGGTGTAGGAAACCTTTTTCACCGCGGCAATAAGCTTCTCCACGTTGGGCAGGACGGCGTGCTCCAGCCGCTCGTTATATGGCATCGGCACTTCTTCCTGCGAAACGCGCGCCACCGGAGCATCCAGCTCATCGAAAATATTTTGCTGGATGCGATAACAAATTTCCGCGCCGATCCCGCAGAAGGGCCGATCCTGCTCGACGATCACCACCCGGTGCGTCTTCGCCACCGACTCGTAAATCGCACGTTCATCCAACGGCTTGATCGAACGCAGATCCAGCACCTCAGTGCTTATGCCTTCCTCCTCCAACTCCGCCGCCGCTTTCAGAGCGATCGGGACGGTCTGCGCGTAGCAGATCACGGTGACATCCGACCCTTCCCGCTTAATTTCCGCTTCGCCCAGCGGGATCAGCAGCTCCGTCTCGAGCGGCTCAACCAACCCCTTCGAGCTGTAGAGTAATTCCGATTCCAGGACCAGAACCGGATTGTTGTCCCGAATGGCCGTTTTCAACAACCCCTTGGCATCGCGCGGTGTGGCCGGCGTGCAAATTTTCAGGCCGGGGAAGTTGGCGTAAAGACACTCGGTCGCGTGCGAATGGGTGGCGCCGAGCTGATGCGCGGGCCCATTGGGCCCACGGAAAGTAATCGGGATGTTGAACTGGCCGCCGCTCATGGTCAGCATATTGGGCGCATTGTTCACCACCTGATCAAAGGCCACGAGCGAGAAGCTGAAGGTCATGAACTCAATGATCGGGCGCAACCCGACCATGGCTGCGCCGACCCCCAGACCAGCGAAGCCATTTTCGCTGATGGGCGTGTCGATGATGCGTTCCGCGCCGAAGCGTTCCAGTAAACCTTGCGAGACCTTGTAGGCGCCATTGTACTCGGCCACTTCTTCGCCCATGAGGAAGACGTTCGGATCGCGCTCCAATTCTTCGGCGAGCGCCTCGTTCAGCGCTTGCCGGTAGGTGATTTCCCGCATTGCAGGGGAAGGTTCGGCAGCAACCTGCACTTTCTTTTTCACGCGTGCCTTGGCGGCTTCAGCTTGGGCGGCGGCTGGACTCATGGGACAAAAACGTAATCGTAG
Organism: Verrucomicrobiota bacterium; assembly: GCA_040006335.1. Lineage (GTDB taxonomy): Bacteria > Verrucomicrobiota > Verrucomicrobiia > Chthoniobacterales > UBA10450 > AV69. Next base: position 1,869 of record JBDTXE010000003.1, read on the forward strand.
AGCTTCTCCAGTGGCGGCTCGGGACTCGCCTCGGCATATTTCACCGAGTCCAGCGCGGTCTGCTTGGCGCGTTTATCCATTTCATCGAACTTCTCGTTACTCAGTTTTCCCTCCCGACTGAGCTGGGCGCGCAAACGTGTGATCGGATCGTCGAGCCGAAATTGCTCGAGCTGCTCTTTCGTCCGGTAACTCGCGGGATCGGACATGGAATGACCACGGTAACGGTAGGTTCGCACTTCGACGAACGCCGGATGCGCCTCTTGCCGAATGGAGGCAACGGTTTCCGTGAGTTTGTCCCGCACCTCGCGAAAATTCATCCCGTCGGTGATGGTCGCGGGAATGTCGTAACCTTCGGCGCGATCGACAACCTGCTTGAGCGAAGTCGAGCGTTCCACCGACGTGCCCATAGCGAAAAGATTATTCTCGCAGATGAAGATCACCGGGAGCTTGTAAAGAGCCGCGAGGTTGAGTGCCTCATGGAAGGCGCCCTGGTTGATCGCGCCATCACCGAAAAAGCAGAGGGTGACGCGGTCTTCCGCGCGATATTTGCAGGCGAAAGCCAGACCGCAGGCTAACGGAACGTGAGCGCCTACGATGGCGTGGCCGCCATACATGTGGTTCGCCTTGTCGAAATAATGCATCGACCCGCCGAGACCACGCGAGCATCCGGTTTCTTTGCCAAAGAGTTCCGCCATGCAGGCATTCGCGCTTGTTCCCCGCGCCAGGGCGTGGGCATGATCGCGATAAGCGGTGATGATGTAATCATCCGGCCGAGTCGCGGCCACGGCGCCGGCCACCACGGCCTCCTGTCCGATGTAAAGATGACAAAAGCCGCCAATCTTCTGGGCTTGATATTGCTGGCTGGCGCGCTCCTCAAAACGCCGGATCAGCAGCATCAGCCAGAGCATCTCGACTTCGTCGCGCTGCTCGGCCGGCGGCATGAGAATCAGATGGAAGGAGCGGGGGCGAGACGCGCGTGCGACCGGGGCGCCGTCACTCTGATCGAGAGCACAAAGAAGGCGGTAAAAATTAAATCGCTGACGAGGGAATTACGAAAGAACATCCAGGTGGGGCTGTACTGCGGCAGCCCCACAGTGAGCGATTGCACCAGGCCGGCGAAGGTTTTGGCGTAGCCCGGGTCAGTCGCCCACGAAAAAATATTCGTCAGAGCGTAAAAGAGAGTCGAGCCAGCGAGCGAAGCGGGGAGCATGGTTCGGAGCGAAGCCGAGCGGGCGAGCGCATAACCGCCCAGGCACACCAGAAGAAGCGCGAGATAACGGCAGAGAATGAGGGGAGTGAAAATCGCCTCCCCGTAACTGGCATTCAAAATCACGTCGGAGAGAAAAAGAGTGATCAGCGGCACGGAGAATTTGTAACCGCGAGGCAGATACGCGGCGCAGCAGAGTGCGATGCCAGCGAGCGGCGTGAAATTAGAGAGCCCGGGAGCGGCGCCCGACTGAATGAGCAAACCTGCCACCACCCGATAGGCGACGACAGCGAGGACGAGAAGAAGAGCCGGAATCATCGAAGGGCAAGTTTATCCTTCCTGCCGGAGATGCAACCCAGAGCTTGGACTTCAGCCGGGCGAGGAGGATGAGAATGCTTACTTTTTCGCGGCGGCACGGGCGCGGGCAAGTTTGGCCTTGCGGCGATTCGCGGCGTTCCGATGAATCATCCCGCGCTTGGCGGCCTTGTCGATGGCGGAGATCAACGACGCGGCGTCGGCCTCATGCGAGCCCGTGCCGGTGATGCGGCGATGAAGACCGCGCACGCGAGTGAGAACGCGCCGGTTGCGCAAACTTCGGGTCGCTGTTTGCCGGGCGCGTTTAGAAGCGGATTTGGAATTGGCCATAGGAAGCGTGGAAGGCGCGGAGCGTCACGGTTTTGACCTCATTTGTCAACCCCGGGGACCGAGAACGAATCAAGCGCGAGCGTTACGCAGCCAGGCGGTCGCGTCACCCTTTTTCGCGGGCGAAGATTTGGGTGCCTGCGCGGTGGTGATAACCTGCGTCGGACTTGCGCTGGGCGGGGCGAGTGATGGAGCCGGCACGGCCGGCTTGAGACCACGCGGCGCCTTGCTTATCCGCGGTAGAGCATCGGGTGTGATGCTAATCACTGCGCCGAGGGGCAGGCTTGCGTAAAGCTGGGCGACGTCGGCTGATTTCATTCGGACGCAGCCAAAGCTGGCCGGGCGGCCGATGGTCTTCTCCTCCGGAGTGCCATGAATGTAGATGCAGCGGTTGAAAGCGTTGGCGTTCCCTGCCTCCAAACCACGCAACCAGATGATGCGCGTAATGACCGGATCCCGTCCAGGAGCGTTTGGCGTCAGGATTTCGCCAGTGAAGCGGCGATTATGGAAAACAGCGCCCACCGGGGCGTGATCCCCGATTTTTTGCGCGACTTGGAGAAAGCCGGTAGGCGTGGCCATCGAATTCCAACGATTTCCGATCCCGAATTTCGAAGTGGAGACGGGGAAGGTGGCCACGCGATAGCCATCCTGCAAAAGCATCAGTCGCTGCTCGCGCACGCTGACAATGACATTGGGCCGCACCACCTCAGCGGCCACGGCCTGCACCAAAAGAAAAGTGCACGCGCAGAAAAAAAGGCCCGGTCGGCTCAGGCCGGAACCACTTCGACGGGGCGATTGGTCTGAAAGGAAAATTTTGGAAACCATTGGGCTAGAGAACTAAAGGATACGTATAGAAAACCTAGCTGGAATAGTAGCAGGAATGGGACCGACAAGTACTGGTGGTTCTTAATCGCAAACCAAACGAAATAACTAAAGTAAAAAGCGAAAAATAGCTCAGCCAGAGGGAGTAGTGACTTTAGGGGCATATAACGACAATTCCGCCACGGCTGTGACTTGCGCTCGATGCCATACTTCGGGGTGCGGGTGAAATCCGACTGGTGGTTGAAAACCGCTTCCAGGACCGCGCGGGCATTGTTCAGCGAAAGGCCAACCCCAAGAGCGAGGAGGGCGGGCAGGAGCAGAATTTCCTTCAACCAAGTCCGCGGATGCAATTCGCGCTGGGCGCAAATGTAAAAGACGGCGACCGAAAGAGAGGCCGCGAAAAATATCGGGACGTCGATAATTAGAGTGCGCACCCAGCCGGTCTGCGGTCCGCCGGTGGAAGGATGCAGCAGGATGCAGAGGCAGGCCAGAAGGAGGTAGGCAAAGTTCGAGATAAGATGCCCGGTTGCTTCCAATTTAATGAACATCGGGAGCTCGCTGCGCCAGATTACCGGGAGCAGTTTCTTGCACGTCTGAATGGAGCCCTTCGTCCAGCGATGCTGCTGTGATTTGAACCCATTCATGTCCACCGGCAGTTCCGCTGGTGTCACTACGTCCGGCAGGAAGATGAACTTCCAGCCGGCGAGCTGCGCTCGATAACTCAAGTCCAGGTCCTCGGTGAGAGTGTCATGCTGCCAGCCGCCTGCCGCCTGGATGCACGACTTTCGCCACAGCCCGGCCGTTCCGTTGAAATTGAAAAAGCGGCCGCTGCGCGATCGCGCGGTCTGTTCCAGCAGAAGATGACCGTCGAGGAACATGGCCTGGACGCGGGTCAGCAGAGAGTAACCCCGATTCAAATGACCCCAACGCGTCTGAATCATGCCGATCTCCGGATCGGTAAAGAAGTCGATTGTTTTTAGGAGCAGATCAGGCGGCGGAACGAAGTCAGCATCGAGAATACAGATATACTCACCACGCGCAGTCGGAAGCCCATGCTCGAGCGCCCCGGCCTTGAACCCGGTCCGATCCACCCGATGGATCAGTTCGACGTCGAACCCGCGTGCTCGAAGTTTGGCCGCGGACTGTGCTGTGATCTGCCGCGTCTCATCGGTGGAATCGTCGAGGACCTGGATCTGCAGCCGGTCTCTAGGGTAATCGAGTTCGCTCACTGTCCGCAGCAGCCGTTCCGCCACATAGAGTTCATTGAAGATCGGAAGCTGGACGGTCACCACCGGCAAGTCCCCAAAGCGACCCAAGGGAACCGCCTTGTGCTTACGATGCCTCAGGAAAAGATAGACAATCAGGTAACGGTGAAGGCCGAATCCAGACAGGCCAAAAAGCACGCTGAAATAACAGATTGTCCAGATGAGGTCACCCATGCGTTCGGAGTGTGAGCAATCAGGAATGCGATGCCGAATGCCGCTGCAAGGGCGACATGATGCCGCTTCTCCTGGGCACGTCAAATAAAAAAGACCCTCGTGCAAGGGGGATCCGAGGAAGTGCGAGAGCCAGCAAATCGCGACGGCAGCTCGAATCTGAGGGATTGGTCGCCGAGAATTACCCTCTCCCTCGTGCGTTCGGGCGGGGCACAACGCGGCAGGCGTCACTACCGCAGGATGAGATTGGGCATGAGCCTGGCTCATTGCGGTATTGCTGCAATCGCCGCCATCCCGCATAGAATAAGTCCGCGCCATGCCGCTCTCAATTCCACGCCTACGACCATGGGGAAAGCATCTGCGGCGCTTCGACGTGGTTCTGACGGTTCTCCTCGCCGGATGGGTGCCGTCCATCCTGATGCTGGTGATCTCTTACACAACGCTCAAGGAGACACTCGAGTCGAAGATTTTGCGAGACCGTCAAACGTTTACGCAACTGATCGGGCGCCTGGTGGACGACGACCTCGCCCGGACGGCCGGAGTAATCGGCTACTACCAGACTCTGCCCGACATGGAGAGGATCTTCCTTGACCCAAATCCGCAGGAAGCGGCGCAACAATGGCTGCCGCAGAAGTTGTTCTCCTACCCGCGCATCGACGGCATGTTTCTGGCCAACGCCGAGGGCAAAATCCTCGGATCGCTGCCAGGTGCTCCTGACGAAGTGGGGAAAAGCTTCAATCCTGAAATCTGGAAAGCCGAGACGGACGCAGCCGCCGGCGCTTATCTATCCCCGATCAACGCACGCCCGGTCGACCTGCGCCCGGTCGCGGATGTGGTCGGCGCGGTCCGAACTCGGGAGGGACGCACGCTCGGTTACATTGGTGCCTCCATCCTGGTCGAGCGCATGGGCCGACGTCTCTCCTCCATCGCTTTTGATGACGGCGAAGTCTGCCAAATCGTGGATCAACGCGGCTACGGGCTTTTCGGTCCGGACTTTCGTGCCAACACCGTCCCGATGTCGCGCGAAGGCTCACAGTTGATTGCGGACATCCAGAAGGAACGAACTGGCCACTTTGCCCGTGCCGGCATGATTTATTCGTTCAGTCCGCTGGAGGCAACAAAGTGGACCGCGATTGTCTATCAACCGGAAGACATTGCCTACCGGCCGGTGCACGAACTTCTGCGAAAAATACGAATCCCGGCGATCTGGCTTCTCTTCGGGATACTCGTCGCCGCCATTCTGGCCGGGCAATTCTACCGGCGCCAAGCCGAAGCAGCGCAGCGCATTGCGCGGGAGGTGACCTTCAACGAGAAGATCCTTGCCAACATGCCAATCGGCATCGCTTTGGTCGATGCCACCACGCGACGTTTCCTTCACGTCAATGACGCGTTCGCACAAATCTCCACCGCCGCCGGGCAGCTTCCTCCGCAAACCGACATCAGCCACGCCACTTACAATCAAATCAAAATTGCGCCGGCGGATGCGATCGAGAATGTGCTCAGCACCGGGATGCCATTCCAGCTGGTGGAGCAACCATTCCGAGATCGCAACGGCGTTTTGCGCTTCCTCAACGTCAACCTCCTCCGTCTCCTCGATTCCCAGCAAAACATTCAGGGCGTCCTCTATTTAATAGAAGAAAAGACGCGCGACATGACGCTTCGCAATGAGCTCTTGAGCGCGAACGCAGCCAAGGACCAATTCCTGGCCCTGCTCTCACACGAGCTGCGCAATCCGCTTTCTCCCGTGATCGCCATGGTGAGCGAACTAGAGGAGCACGTTGGCGATTCGCCGCAGGTGCGACTGGCGCTCGACGTCATCCGGCGCAATGTAGAACTCGAGGCGCGACTGATTGATGACCTGCTGGATGTCACCCGCATCGCCAAAGGCAAACTCAAGCTCAGCCTCGAGCCGGTAAGCGTGCACGATGTCCTGCAACGGGCGCTCGAGATCTGCCGGGACGACATCACGCAGAAACGGCTGGCCGTGGACGTGCATCTGGATGCAAGCGAGCATTTCGTCCAGGGTGATCCGGCACGCCTGCAGCAGGTCTTTTGGAACCTGATAAAAAATAGCGTGAAATTCACGCCCGACGGAGGTCGAATCGCGGTTGGAACGATCAACTCGGACGCTGGTCAGATCGAGATTCGCACCAGCGACACTGGCATCGGGATCGAGCCCGAAAAAGTGGGCAAAATTTTCAACGCCTTCGAGCAAGGTCAAAGCTCGATCACCCGTAAATTCGGCGGCTTGGGTCTGGGTCTCGCAATTTCAAAGGCTATGGTTATTGCTCACGGCGGCAGCATTACGGCGACCAGTGGCGGGAAAGATCGCGGCGCTACTTTCACTGTCCGCCTCCGAACGATCCCGCAACCGGCTGTGCCGGAAAATCAGCCGGTGGGCAATGGCCGGCGGCCTGTCATAGGCAAGGTCGGCGGTCGCGCGCCCAAACTCCTGGTAGTTGACGATCACCAGGACACTTGCATCGGGATGAAGATGATTCTGGAACGACGCGGCTACGACATCACCGTGGCAAATTCGGCCGACCAAGCTTCGCAAAAGGCGAGCGAGCAAAAGTTCGATCTCCTCATCAGCGACATTGGGCTGCCCGGCCGCAGCGGTTACGAGCTGATGGAGGAAATGCGTGGGCGAGGGCTGCGCGGGATTGCCTTGAGCGGTTTCGGGATGGAGAACGACGTCAATCGGGCGCGTGCCGCCGGTTTCTCCGAGCACCTGACCAAGCCGATCAACTTCGAGCGCCTCGAGGCCGCAATTTTACAGCTCCTCGGAAACGGGGATCCTCCTCCCCAAAACTAAAGGGGTCCGTTGGGCGCAGGAGAGGAAGTTTCCGCCTTGCGCTCGGAGGCTTCTTTCAATTCGCGGGATAATTTCTCCACCCGCTGCCGCATAATCTTGCCCGGCTTGAATTTCACCGTGGCCCTCGACGGAATGGTGAAGCTGCTGCCCGGTTCGTTGGGGTTTCTGCCCACACGCGGTTTGGTTAAACGAGGCTGGAAAACGCCAAAATTTCGCAGTTCGACGGCCACATTGTTGGCCAGACTGTCAGTGATGTGATCGAGCGTCCGCTGGACAACATCAAAGACCTGATGCTGCACCATCCCGGTCTTGTTGCTGATTGCGACGACGATATCGCGCTTGGTTAATTTCGCCATATCATACAGAAGATCGTTCGCCCGCTGTGCTTTGCGTGGGCGCAATTTGGCGGTTTGTCGTTAGCAATGAAGAGGGCGCTATTCTGCTCGAACCCTCAAGCGCGACTGGGGCAGCGCCTTACGCGGCTTGTGGGCGACGCAAAAGAACGTGCCAATAATAACTGATTACGCTCTGTTCGCGCAGCGATTTACGACGAGACTTCAATTGGCCCTGGACCACTCCGAGTTTAGTAAAAACTCCGTTCCAATCGGCCTCCAGGCGCCTTGCTTCCTCGTTCGTAAGATCCCGGACCACCCGCATGGATGAAGCTCGGCTGAGGACGTTCATTGCGCGGGCGGATAAATCATGTAGCAAGTTTAGTTGGCCGAAGACGTGTTCCGTTTCCTGCAGCAAATGGCCGCGCACCTCGGTAAATTGCCGCTCCTGTTCCGCGGAAATAATGGGCTTGGTCTTATCCAAGCCGTAGGTGAGGAGGTCGTGTAATCTTTTCCAGCTGTCGAGCTGGAGAGAAATCAGGCGAAGTTTGGTTTCAAGTTTCTTGTCGGTCATTGCTGGGGGGCGATCGTCGCGATATCGAGCGTTTCATCGAGTTTCTGCAGGTTATCGATCAGCAAATGTGCCCATGGCCGGTCGACCGATTGCATGTGGCTGATGATTCCTTCTTCAAAATAAAAGCGGCCTTGCCTCCAGCGGAAGATCTCGCCAACGGCTTCCTCACCTTCGAGGTCTCCGTAAACAGCATGTCTGACCGCGCCGTAATGCAGGAAAATTTCACTATTTCCCCGCTTGGATTTAAAAGTGAAACGCCCAGTGCGTTGGCTGAGGCAGGCCATCTGGAGAATCTCCGCTGCCGAAAACTGGCTCAGATTCCCGATGAGGGAATGACAGGGATCAATTCCTTCGGCGGAGACGGTCTTTTGCGCGTCCAGCGAATGCACGAATTCAAGCACCTGCCGCCGTTGACGAGCTCCCGCTCTGTCGGCAATGACGACTTGTTGTTGGCTTGCGTTCTTCAAGGCCTCCGCATCCATTTTCTCGTACGGAGCGCACAGAATTCTCAGCGAGGGAAAATGTTGCCGGGCGACGGTAGCCGCCTCGCTCGCCGTCACGGCCTCTCCCTCCACGATAAAGCCGTCGAAATTTTCCGCGATCAGAACTTGCACCGCTTCGGCGATAGTTCGCACCACCCGCACCTCGATCTCTTCCAGGGCGTGAAAAAGCGCGAGCAACCGGTCTTCAAAAACCGGTTCGTCATTGAGAACAAGGATACGATTTTCCACGGAATTCCGGCTTCGAGAAAGCAGGAATCCTGCCGTTGAAAGGCCGGACCAACGCCCGGATTACGCTAAAAATTCGGCCGCGCTAACCTCGTCGCCACTCGCGTCGTGGCGGAGGCGCCGGGAAGGCCGTCGGAGCGATTTCGTGCGCGGTGCGGAAGTGCACTTTTGCCACCTCGTGCAGCTTTTCCGCGCCGTGATTTTCTACGATTGCAGTCGCCGTCGCCTTGATTCCGCTGGAGACACCCCGACCGAGTTTTACTCCAAGCTCCTTCCCCTTCCGCTCCAGCCAGTCGATAAAAGCTTCCCGGGCGAGAATGGAAGCGGCCGCGACCGCGACGTCTGACTCCGCTTTAGTTCGTTGTTCCAGCTGAATTCGCTGCCCATGCTCGAGGAGAGCGCGCTCGATCACCCGTTGATCGGCAAACTTATCCGAGAGCGCTCGCGGACAGTCTGGGCGCCGGCCCAGCAGATTCTCAATTACACGCGCATGCCCCCAGCCCAGGAGGCTGTTGAGATTGCCAAATTTTCGATAAAGCTCATTGTAACGCGCCGGTCCGATCGCCACCACATCCACACTTTCCCGCGACGTTTCGCGGATGACTTTCGCTAGAGACTGGATGCGGGCGTCCGATCCAATTCGCTTACTATCCTGGACCCCGGCCTCCATCAGTTTCCGGGCGCTGCTCCCGTCGACATACACGCCCGCGATGACCAACGGCCCAAAAAAATCCCCTTTGCCGCTCTCGTCGATCCCGAAATGCGGTTCGAACATCTCGGGAGAGTGCACTTCCTCGTAACCGAGGCGTGCTTCCCCGAGAATTTTCGGTTCCAGTTCAAAGGTAATAAACTCATCCACGCCGCGGCCCTGCAGCAACACTTTCGGACCCTTTTCGTAGACGGCGACGCTCAGCTTTTCCTTCTGGGCGAAATAAATGGTGTAAGGCTTGGTCGAGAACTTGAACCCGCGTTCGCCGAGCAACCCTCGCAGTTTCTCCACCTGTTCGAGGTTGAGGGGGGCGGTAAAACTGTTCACCCTCTATATTATATGAGAAGGGCCGCGCCGGAAGGGAAGTCCAGCAATCGCCGCCGCCGCGTTTCCTCGCCCGGGGCTGAAAGTCGCGACTTAACCTCTCCACGGACGAGGGAGGCGTTTCGCCGCGCCTTGGCCAGCTGGTTCAAAGAGAACAAGCGGGAATTACCCTGGCGAGCCACCCCAGACCCTTATGCCATCCTCGTTTCCGAGGTCATGCTGCAACAGACGCAGGTGGCGACGGTGGTCCCATACTATAATAGATGGCTTCGCCGCTTCCCCACGGTCGAAGCGCTCGCCGCCGCTTCCCAAAACGACGTCCTGCACGCTTGGCAGGGGTTGGGCTACTACTCTCGCGCGCGCAATCTGCACCGCTGCGCGCAAGAGGTGGTGGCGCGGCACGGCGGAAGGGTTCCCATCGAGGCTGCCGACCTGCGAACGCTGCCCGGCATTGGTCGCTATACGGCGAACGCGGTCGCGCTCTTTGCCTATCAACTCCCCTTGCCCCTGGTGGAAGCCAATACCGCCCGGGTGATCGCTCGTCTCTGGAATATGCGGGCTGCGATCGATTCTGCCGCCGGCTTGCGGAAGCTCTGGCATATCGCTGCTTCGCTCGTGCCGAAAACAGGCGGCGGCGATTTTCAGAATGCGATGATGGACTTGGGAGCGCTTGTTTGTGTGGCCGGCGCCCCTCGATGCGAAGTCTGTCCGGTGCGAAAATTCTGTAAGGCGCGCCTCCCGGCTTCGTTGCCGATCAAGCGCCGGCGCGCTCCTCAGGTCGTAATGAGCGAGGAGCACGAACTGGTGACGCGACCGGGGGCTGTTCTGCTCGCTCCCTGTCGGGAACGCTGGCGTGGGATGTGGAAGCTGCCGTCGGCCCAGAGCCTTTCGCGCGCTCCACTCTATGTCGCCACCTTTCCCTTCACTCACCATCGAATCGCCCTGGAAGTTTCACGTGGTCGAGCCCGCACCCCGCGATCGGGCGAGCGCTGGTTTTCGTTAAAAGAGATTCCTGCGATTCCCATTCCCTCCCCGCACCGCCGCGCGCTCACTGCTCTGCTTTTCGGTGCAAAAGAGTCGCAAGATGCGGGCGCGGACATCTTTCACTGCGCTACCATCGACTTTGAAACCGCCGTCGTTCCGATCTCGACTTCGTAATCGTCAGCCGCAAAGGTAGAGGCAATGCGATCGATGACCGGTTACGGCCGCGGCGAGGCCGACATGAACGGAATTATGTTCAGCGTCGAGCTGAGCACGGTGAACCGGAAGCAAAGCGAAATTGCGATCAATCTGGCGCGCGATCTGACGGAATTGGAGCCGCGAATTCGCCAGGCCATCAACGCGCGCATTTCACGCGGGCGGACCAACGTCCTCGTCGCCTCGCACCATGGCGAAGCAGCTGCTCGCCACCTCGCGCTCGATGTCGGGCTGGCACGTTCTTATCACGACGCCATGCGCGCTCTGCAAAAAGAGCTCGGCGCTCCGGGCGAAATTACCATCGACACCATCCTCCAGGCTCCGGGAGTGATGCGCCCTCCGGAAGAATCGGTCGAGGCCGATCAGGCTTGGCCGGCGGTCGAGCGTGCCCTTGACCTGGCGCTCACGGAGTTGATCAAAATGCGCGATCGCGAGGGCAAACATCTGGCGAAAGATCTGATCGGCCGATTGAAAGCCATTCGAAAATTGCTTAAGGAAATCGGCGCGCTCCATCCCGCGGTGGTAAAAAAATATCGCCTGGCCATGATTGAGCGCATCCAGAAAAGCGGACTTCCCGTGGCTGAAAATGATGAACGGCTCGCGAAAGAAATTTGGATGTTTGCCGACCGGTCCGACATTTCTGAGGAGCTCACACGCCTGGAAAGTCACCTCGCGCAGTTCGCCCACCACTTGCGCAAAGGCGAGCCGGTCGGGCGCACCCTCGAGTTCATCGTGCAGGAGATTTTGCGCGAACTGAACACGCTGGGGGCGAAGGCGAACGATGCCGAGATCGCCCAGCGCGTCGTCGCTTGTAAAACCGAGCTCGAAAAAATTCGCGAGCAGGTCCAAAACCTCGAGTAGCTGATCGAATGTCGTCCCTTCAATTTTCGCGCTACGGAATTCTCTTCGTCGTCTCGGCTCCGTCCGGGGCGGGCAAGACCACCCTCTGCGACGCGCTTCGGCAAACGCCCGATTTTGTTTACTCCGTTTCCTGCACCACCCGGCCACCGCGAGCCGGCGAGATCGAAGCAGAAGATTATCATTTCCTCGAGGAAGCCGATTTCCGCGCTCGCGTCCGCGCCGGAGAATTCCTTGAGCACGCCCAGGTCCACGAGCACTATTACGGCACCCTGCGGCAGCCCCTGATCGAAAATCTCCGGCGGGGAGTCGATGTCCTGATCGACGTCGATACCCAAGGCGCCGATGCCATCCGCGATTGCGGGGATACCTTTGTCCGCAGCGCCCTGAGCGATGTCTTCATCATGCCGCCCGACCTGGGCGAGCTGCGGCGCCGTCTAACGAAACGCGGAACAGAGACGCTGAGCCAGATCGAGCTTCGCCTCCAGAACGCCGCGCGCGAAATGACGCTCTGGCAAAGCTACCGCTACACCATCATTAGCCGCTCAGTCGAAGAGGACCTGCAGAAGTTCCGCCAGATCATGGGCGCAGAACGGATCCTCAGCCGGCGCCTGATCGCGCCCTCCACCCCAAACGGGCCCGCCTCGGGAGGGCGGTAAATCGGCCAGCACGTGGGGATGACAGCGTCCTGAACCGGGCGATATTGTCTCCCTTCGCATGGCTACAAATCGCAAATCGCCCGCGGCTTCGCGCAAATCCATTATCCTCGGCGTCACCGGCTCGATTGCCGCTTACAAAGCCGCCGAGCTCGCGAGCCTGCTGGTGAAACAAGGGCACGATCTTTTCGTGGTGATGACGGCGGACGCGGAAGAGTTCATCACCCCACTCACGCTGCAAACGCTTTCTAAAAACCCGGTTACGACAAGCTTCTATAACGAAAAGGAAAACTGGCGGCCGGGGCATATCGAGCTGGCGGATCGCGCGGATCTTCTGCTCATCGCGCCAGCCACCGCCCACATCATCGCCGAGCTGGCACACGGCCTGGCCAATCATCCGCTCACTGCCATTGCGCTCGCCACCCGCGCGCCGGTGTTGCTGGCGCCGGCGATGAACGGCAAAATGTGGGACCACCCCGCGACGAAGGAGAATGTGGAGAAAGTGAAAGCGCGCGGAGTGGAACTTATCGGCCCAGAAGCAGGAATGCTCGCCTGCGGCTACGAGGGCGTCGGCCGTCTCTGGCAGGTGGAAGACATCGCCTTTCGCGCGGAGTTTCTCGTTCGTCAGCACGATCGTTTGATCGCGTGAAAAATTCAGGCGGAGCTGCGCTTGAACTAAGCCGCGTCTACTCGCGCTGACCGTGAAATGGGTTATTACAGCGGGTCCGACACGCGAGCCGATCGATCCCGTTCGCTTTCTCAGCAATCGTTCTTCCGGCAAGATGGGATACGCCCTGGCCGCAGCTGCGATTGCAGCGGGTCAACGTGTGGTCTTAATCTCTGGGCCAGTTTGTCTGCCGCCGCCGGCGAAAGCCAAAGTCATCCCTGTTACCACCGCTGAGACGATGCATGCCGCCGTCGTCGCGGAAGTCGCGGACAGCGACGTACTGGTGATGTGTGCGGCCGTGGCCGACTACCAAGCGCGAGAAATCGCACCGCGGAAAATCAAAAAGAGCGCGAGCGCTCTCTCGCTCGAACTCGTCCCTACCCGCGATATTTTGCGCTCGCTTCCCGCCGCGCGCGATTACCTCGTCATCGGGTTCGCGGCCGAAACGGAAGAAATTGCGCCACGCGCGCGCGTGAAACTTGCTCAGAAGAATTGCGACATGGTGGTAGCGAACGATGTGAGCGATCCGGCGATCGGGATGGAGAGCGACGAAAACGCCGTCACCGTTTTTTTTCGAAATGGAAAATCGCGCACACTGCCACGCGCAACAAAGAGTGTTATCGCAAGCGAGCTGGTAAAAATAATTTGCGCGAACGCGAAAAAAGTTTTGACAAAAAAAATCTGAAGATGAATGACTGCGAGCAGAGTGAAGTTCATTTCAAAAAATCTTCACACACCCTCCGCGTCTGCGGAGCGAAAGGGGGGATAGTCGATGGCAGCTAAGAAAAAAGCAGCAAAGAAAGCACCCGCTAAGAAAAAAGCAGCAAGCAAAAAGAAGCATTAGTGCGGTGCATGCTTGACGAGTCGTGCTGAACGGCGCGATTCAAAAACCACAACTTAACCCGGGAGGAGAGTCTGTTTCTTCTCCCGGTTTTTTTTGCTGCGGTCACTTTTGCGCCGCCGCCCATGCTGCCAAAGTGGCGGAAAGGGTTCGCTATTTTTGCTGTCGCAGTTTGCATTGTGCGCGGCCTGCTCTTTATGTCCGAGCTAATCTCGCATGACTGAATTTCTCAAGGTCGCGACCGAAGCGGCACACGCGGCCGGCGGCCTTCTCCGCGAGAATTTCGAACGTCCACTGCTGGTCAACGCCGCGACGCGTCACGATATTAAACTCGACCTCGACGTCCGCGCGCAGGAATTGATCACGCGCACGCTCTTGAGCCGATTTCCAGAGCACGCCCTTTACGGCGAGGAGGGAATCGTCGGCGATCAGGCGAGCCAGTATCAATGGGTGGTCGATCCTCTCGACGGCACCGTGAATTTTTTCTACGGCATCCCGCACTTCTGTGTTTCGATTGCCCTGCGTTGCGAAGGAGAGGTTATTCTCGGAGTGATTTTTGACCCAATGCGCGACGAACTTTGGTCGACCAGCAAAGGCGCGAAGTCGATTCTTAACGGACGCGTGGTCCACGTCAGCAAACGCGCGGAGTTGATCGATTCGATCGTCTCGGTCGGCCTGGCCAAGACCGACACGACGATTAACCTGGGCCTGCCATTGCTGACCGATATCGTGCACCGAGTGCGCAAATGCCGCATGCTTGGCAGCGCTGCGCTCGACCTGGCCTACGTCTGTTGCGGGCGTCTCGATGCTTACATTGAACAGGGCATCAGCTTGTGGGACGTCGCCGCGGGATCTCTTCTCGTCCAAAACGCCGGTGGCATCGTCGATCTGCGCCCACGACCGGATCTGGCCGATCGTTACAGCATCATCGCCTCCAGCGGCGCGGTTGACCTCGGGTTGTGAAATTTTGCAGCGGCATCGGTTACGACGCGCACCGCCTCATCGCCGGTCGCAAACTCATTTTGGGCGGCGTCGAAATTCCGCACGATCGCGGCTTGGAAGGTCATTCCGATGCAGATGTCATCGTCCATGCGGTCGCCGACGCGATTCTGGGAGCGCTGGGCGAAGGCGATATTGGAAAACATTTTCCGAATACCGATGAATCGATTCGCGGCCTCAATAGCCTGCAAATCCTGGCGCGCGTGTCTGAGCTGGTGACGGAAAAATCTGCGCGCATTGAGAACATCGATGCCACCCTGCTGGCAGAGGCTCCTAAAATCGCTGCGTTCATTCCGGCCATGCGCGAAGCGATCGGTGCGGCCTTGCAGGTCCCTGCCGCGGCGGTGAGCATCAAGGCGACGACAAACGAAGGACTGGGCGCGATTGGCCGCGGCGAAGGCATGGCCGCATTGGCGGTGGCGAGTGTGGAACTTCCCTGAGCGCAACCTACTCTCGCGCCGCTCGCCCAGACCCACCCTAAGCTAATGACCCGCCTTTATAACACTTACTCACGGGCTTTGGAGGAATTCCAGCCGGCTAATCCGCCGAACGTTTCCATCTACACCTGCGGTCCCACGGTTTACAGCAACGCGCATATTGGAAACTTTCGCGCCTACGTCTTCGAGGACCTCCTGCAACGTCATCTCGAAGCGCGTGGCTTTTCCATCCACCGGGTGATGAACCTGACCGACGTGGACGATAAAACCATTCGCGGAGCGCGCGCCGCGAAAGTCCCGCTGGCGCAGTTCACCGCTCCCTTCAAGGAAGCTTTTTTCCAGGACCTCGAAACTCTGCGTATCAAGCCGGCCCGGGATTTTCCCGCCGCGACAGAAGATCGCTACATCGCGCGCATGATCGAAATGATCCGTATTCTGCAGGAGCGCGAACTCGCTTATCAGGCCGACGATCAATCTGTCTATTTTCGAATCAGCAAGTTTCCCGATTACGGCAAACTGAAGCATCTCAACCTCGACGAGCTGCGCCCGACCGGGCGAATCCGCCACGACGAGTACGACAAGGAACACATCGGGGATTTCGCACTCTGGAAAGCGTGGGACGAAGAGGATGGCGAGGTCGCGTGGGAGTCACCTTGGGGTCGCGGCCGTCCGGGATGGCACATCGAGTGCAGCGCGATGGCGACCGCATTGCTCGGCGATCAACTCGACATTCATTGCGGCGGCGAGGATAACATTTTCCCGCATCACGAAGCCGAAATTGCGCAAAGCGAAGGAGTCACCGGCAAAAAATTCGTGCGCTACTGGCTGCACTGCGCCCATCTCCTGGTGGACAACCAGAAAATGTCGAAGTCGCTCGGGAATTTCTACACCCTGCGCGATATTCTGGCCCGAGGCTACAGCGGGCGCGAGGCGCGCTATGCATTACTGCGGGTGCATTACCGTGTGCCGCTGAATTTTACCTTTGAGGGAATGGAGGAATCGCGCCAGTCCCTCGCGCGCATCGATCAATGGGTGCGACGGCTGCAGGAGGCCGCGACCGAAACGCTCGACGAAACGATGGCATCGGAGAAAGCTGCGAGCCCTCGCGTGCCCGACGACAGCTTCGAGCGCGCGCTGGATGACGACCTCAATATTTCTGCGGCTCTCGGTTATCTCTTCGAGTCTGTCCGCGACACCAACCGCTCTTTGGATGCCGGTGAGCTGCAATCGAGTCACGCCCGCGCCTGGCTCGACTGGTGGCACCAGGTGAATGAGATTCTTTTCCTGGAAGAAACCGGCGAGCCCGACATTCCACCAGAAATCGCCGCCCTGGCGGAGGCCCGCGTGCAGGCCAGGCTTGCAAAAGATTTTCAGAAAAGTGATGAATTGCGCGACACCCTGGCCGCCCATGGCTGGAAGGTGCGTGATACCAAAGAGGGACAAAAACTTTCGCCCCGTGCCGTCATTCACTCCTGAAGAAATCTTCGCGCCCTCCGAGTTCATCAGTCTGGAGCGGACACGACATGGGAAGCTCTTTGAGAACCAGCGCTTCATTTGGGACGCGCTCCGCCAAATCGCGAGCTATCTGCAATTCCGCCTGAAACCGGCGGTGCTGGGCCAGCTCGTC
Organism: Verrucomicrobiota bacterium; assembly: GCA_040006335.1. Lineage (GTDB taxonomy): Bacteria > Verrucomicrobiota > Verrucomicrobiia > Chthoniobacterales > UBA10450 > AV69. Next base: position 18,740 of record JBDTXE010000003.1, read on the forward strand.
GGAAAGCCGTTTATCAGTAATACCGTCTTCGTCGGCGAAGGCACCGTGATCGAACAAGGAGCCATGCTCAAAGGCCCTGCCTGGATTGGCGAAAACTGCCAGGTCCGTGCCGGGTGCTACATCCGCGAGAATGTGATCGTCGGCGACCGGGTGGTGTTGGGCAATTCCTGTGAATTCAAGAACTGCATCATCTGCGACGAAGCCCAGATCCCGCACTTCAATTACGTCGGCGATTCCATTCTGGGATATCGCGCCCATCTCGGTGCGGGGGTGATTTTGTCCAATGTGCGACTGGATCGCCGCGAGATCTCAGTTCTGGCTGCCGATGGGAGCATCAGCACGGGGCTAACGAAATTTGGTGCGATTATCGGCGACCGCTCGGAGATCGGTTGTAACGCGGTGATTAATCCCGGAACCGTCATCGGCCGCGACTGTCTGATTTACCCACAGACGAATTTCCGCGGCGTGTTGCCGCAGGGCAGTATTCTTAAACTGCGCCAGAATCTGCTGAAGGTAAGCCGGAAAGACCTGGGGAACGATTAGGGCGCCACCGCGCTCTTACTCGATTCCGCCTGCCGGTTCCCGCCTACAAAGAAAATAGACGGACTTTGCCCGACCTCCAGCGCCGGTACGCGCGTTGCTCCGTTGGGTAAAGACGGTCATGCCCATAACCTTGCTCAAACTATCCTGTCCTGATCGTGTCGGGGTGCTCGCCGCGCTTACAGGATTCGTCGCCAGGCATGGCGGCAATCTTCTCGAGGTGCATCAATTCACCGACACCCGCACGAGCTGGTTCTTTGCGCGCATGGCGATCCAGACTGAGGCGCTGAAAATTCCGCTCGCGGAATTCACCCATGCTTTCGGCAGTTTGGCGACGGAATTAAGGGCCGGCTACACGATCCGCGCCGCAGAAAAGCGCATGAAGCTGGCGGTGCTCGTTAGCAGATCCGGCCATTGCTTGGCGGATCTTCTCTGGCGATGGCATTCCGCCGAGCTGGACTGCGAAATCCCGCTCGTCATCTCGAATCACAACGACCTGCGGAAGATGACGGAGCGAGAGAAAATCAAGTTTGAGCATGTGCAGATTGAATCGGGCCGGGAGAAAGATGGCTTCGCGAAAGTCGAGGCACTGCTCGATGAAGTGCAGCCCGATCTGGTCGTTCTCGCGCGCTATATGCGAATCATGCCGGCCGAGATGTGTGCAAAGTTCTCCGGACGCATGATGAACATTCATCATTCATTCCTGCCGTCGTTTGCGGGCGCCGGGGCCTACGCCCAGGCGTATGAACGCGGCGTGAAATTGATCGGCGCCACCTGCCATTACGCGACGGCCGAGCTGGATGCCGGGCCGATTATCGACCAGGAAGTCGTGCGGGTGGAACATTACCACACGCCAGAGGATCTGGTGCGACTAGGGCGCGATTGCGAGCGGCTCGCGCTCGCCCGCAGTGTGCGCTGGCACTTGGAAGATCGGATTCTCATCCACGGCAACAGGGCGATTGTTTTCCGAGATTAGTCGTAACGCTGTCTAGTCGGTCTCCGTGACGGATCGGTCGCCACGGTGACACGCGAGATGGCGGATGGGCGGGGATTCGAACCCCGGGTGCCTTTCAGCACACACGCTTTCCAGGCGTGCACAATAGACCGCTCTGTCACCCATCCTTGCCGGCAATGCGAGTATCCTACGAAATGTCGTTACCTCAACGAAGCTTCCGCGCCCGCGCATGAGGTCTGCGGTTTGGGGCAGGGCTTATGCCAAGCTCAAAGCTGCAGCCGCCGGAAAAGTTCATCCAGGGGAAGCTGGAGCCCGATGAAGAATTCGCCGAAGTCGGCGAACTCAGCGCTCACCGGATCGAAGCGCATTTCGTAAACAATTTTCTTAATTTGGAAAGTGTCGCGCGCAAAAAGCGTCACACCCCATTCGGCGTCGTCCAGACCGGTCGAACCGGTAATGAGCTGCTTCACTTTCCCGGCAAACTCGCGGCCGACGCGGGCGTGCCCCTGCATCAGCTGTCGCCTTTCCGCGTAGGGTAAGGCATACCAATTGCGCTGCTCCCCGCGGCGTTTGTTCATGTTGTAGAAACAAACCACCGGCCAGTCGGGCAGCGTCGGATAGACCCGTTCCTGAGTGTAATGCTTCATCCGTTCCTCGAAAGCTTCCAGTGCGGCCGCGAACTCGGGGGTGCCCCGGGGGATCTTCTGCTCGCGCTCAAGGGTCTCGCCATATTGCTCCGCCGTCGTCGCGTATTCGCTCTCCTCCGTTAACGAGAGATAGCTATAAACCGGTTCCAGCACCCCGGCGCCGAGGGAAAGAGTAAGCCGTTTCTCGAAGGCGTTGGCCATTTGCAGATCGGGCGTAACGAGCACGAAGCCGAGATCTGCCTTCGGGGTGACGATGCTCAAGGTCAGCAGTTGCGTCCTTTCGCTGGCACGAATCTCCTGCACGATCTGGGCTAGTGCGGTCTTGGCTGCGCGTTGCTCGTTGGCGGTAAGAAGTTGCCACTGCGCAAATTCGATGCGGTAGAAAAGGTGCAGGCAATGCCAGCCCCGCTCGGGGACGAGCGCCAGGTGTTTATCAGCCATCGCGCTAGTGTGCGCGCGGGTTCCCCAGGGTCAAGACGCGGAAACCTTCGCCTGTGCCAGGTGTGGCAGGCAATATTCTTCCCCGTTGGCCGCGACACGAAAGTCGAGATTGGGGTCGGTGAGCTCGGTCGCGCGGCAAACCGCGCATCGATGCAATGGCTCGTTCTCCACTTCGCGCGATTCGATTTCGAAGCGCTGACGGCGGGAGGTGGCCGCGCGGCGATTCCGGGTTTCCTCCCAGATATCACGGCCAAAAAACAAAAGATAATTGGCGAAGGCGACGAGGAGCGCGGCGCGAAATGCCATCGGGGCAAAAAGAAACTGGAAGAAGAGGATGGCCGCGTAACCCCAGGCCAGCCATTTCACTCGCACCGGCAGAATGTAGGCAAAATAAATAATGAGATCGGGATAGAAGCGAGCGAAGGCAAAGAAGATCGAGCTGATGAGAATGCCATTGGAAAAACCGGCGCCGAAAACGAAGGCCGCGATGGTCGTTCCGATCATGCCAATTAAAAAATAAAGCGTGAGGCGAAACGCACCCCAGGCTTCTTCGAGGCGATCGCCCACCCAAATCAAAAACAGCACGTAGAAGGCGGCGTTGAACCAGTCTGGCGCAGGCAGAAGACCGCCCAGTTGCGGGATGAAGATGTAAGTAAGCAACCGCCAAATCTGACCATGGCGCACCGCTTCCGGGTTTAGATCGATCAATCCGAGGTAGCGCGGCTCGAATTTGTAGAGAAGAAAAGAGAGCGCGCTGAAGGCGGCGACGTAACGCAAAAGTCCCGGGATGGCGATGAAGCCAAGGCGCCGTTCGAGTTTGTCGAGCCAGGTCATGATCAACGACCGGAGGGGGAACGGTCTCCCCATTGGTTCGGCTTCGGGCGGAAAGTTGGTCGTGACAGCAAGCGAGACCGAACTATTTACGGCGCGGCCAGACTAATTCGTCGAATGCAGTCGCTCGCGGCAAGCTGATCGCTTTTCGCTAGCCAGCGCGATTTGCACGGCTCGTGACGACGTCTAGCTTCGACCGGTGGCGACAGAGGCACTCAAGCATACCGCATTGAAAGAGGAGCACGTAAAGCTCGGCGCAAAGATGGTGCCGTTTGGCGGCTGGCTCATGCCGGTCCAATACAGCGGCATCGTCGAGGAGCATCACGCCGTCCGAAAAGCCCTCGGCATTTTTGATATTTCGCACATGGGGCAGTTTGTCGTCGCTGGCGAAGACGCGCTTGCATGGCTGAACTACGTCCTCGCCAGCAATGTCGCAAAACTCAGCGTCGGTGGCGGCCAATATTCGTTTCTGTTGAACGAGCGCGGGGGTGTGATCGACGATCTCCTAATCTATCGCGTGGCGGCGACGGAATTTCTCCTGGTGGTAAACGCTTCGAAAATCCAGGAGGACCTGGCCTGGCTGGAAAAACACCGGCAGAGCGAGAGCGTTACGCTGCGCAACCGGAGCGCGGAATTTGGGGGTGTGGCCATCCAGGGACCGTGCACGATCGAATTTTTCCGCGCCTGGATCGGACAGGGGAAACAGCCACCGGCGCGAAACCAAATCGCGGATTTTTCTTGGGATGACGCGACCATCTCCATCGCTCGCACCGGATACACCGGCGAGGATGGATTTGAAGCCTTCTTTCCGCTGACGGCGGCAACGCGAGTATGGCAAAGTGCCCTCGCGGCTGGTGCTCCCTTTGGAATTAAGCCGTGCGGCCTGGGCGCGCGCGACACCTTGCGCCTGGAGATGTGCTACCCGCTGAACGGTTCGGATTTATCCGCGGAACGTAATCCAATCGAGGCTGGACTTGGTTTCTTCATCGATCTGGACAAACCCGACTTCATCGGCCGCGAGCAGCTACGAGAGACCAAGGCGACGGGACCACGCGAGCGACTGGTGGCTTTCAAGATGGATGGCAAAGCCCCACCGCCGCGCCCGCATTACGCCCTTTGGCAGAACGGCGAACGGGTGGGCGAGATCGCCAGCGGAACTCTTTCGCCGAGCTTGAACATCGGTATCGGGATGGCGTATGTCTCGGCGGCGTCCGCTAAAATCGGGACGCCCCTGGAAGTGGAAATCCGCGGCCAGAAATTTCCCGCCACCATCGCCAAGAAACCTCTTTACCAAAAATCATGAACGTTCCCGACGATTTGCTCTATACCGCCACGCACGAATGGATCCGGCGTGAAGGCGACCAGGTTCGCATCGGCATTACCGATCACGCTCAGGCGGAGCTCACCGACGTGGTCTTCGTCGAGACGCCGAAGGTGGGACGGGAAGTCAAAGCAAAGGAAGCGGTGGCGGTCGTCGAATCGGTCAAGGCGGCGAGTGATATCTACGCGCCCGTGGCTGGGACGGTAACGGAAACGAACGAGGCACTCGCCAACAGTCCGGCGCTGGTGAACACCGACCCTTTCGGCGAAGGCTGGCTTTTCGCGGTGAAAGTCGCGAATGAGGACGACCTGAAGAATCTGCAGGATGCCGCCGCTTACCGAAGCGCCACCGGCTAGCAATTATTCGCGCGCGGCGAAAAGCATCTGCTCCACCGCCCGGAGCAACTGTTCCAGCGGGACCGGCGTAGCGAGAAAACTGTAACCACTGAGGATTCCCGCGGACAGAAATCCGCGCTCGCTGACGAAATCACTCAGGCAAAGCAACGGCGTATCGCGCAGAGCGAAATCGTTCTGCAATTGTAACGCCAGCACCTCGCCTTCGGAAGAGGCCGTCTGCAAATCCGCCATGATCAGATCAGGCTGAAACCAATGCGCCGCTCGCAAAGCAAAAGCGGTGTCATGTTCCTCACGGATGGAATATCTTCCCGCGCCCTCGAGCGCCTGCCGCACAATCTGCGTCACCCGCGGCTCGCGATCGATCAGGAGAATTTTCTTTAGCACCTTCACTGGGATACGAGTGAAGCCAAGCATCGGTTGTGCCAGCGTAGAATGGTTGTTCCGAGGAGGGGAGCCAAGCGATCAGGAAGTTCGACAAGGCAAAAGTGTTCGACCGATCAAAGGTCGCGCTTTGGGCTCGCTATGCTTAATTCCTTCCTTATGCCCGCCCGGACCCCCGAACCGCCGCCGCCAAGCTTTGAGGCGGCGATGGAACGGCTCGAAGCCATCGTCAGTGAAATGGAATCCGGCGAGATGCACCTCGAAGATTTATTGGTCCGCTACGAAGAAGGGATGAAGCTGGTAAAAGTTTGCCATGAACGCCTGACCCAGGCGGAGCAAAAGATCGAGATCATTACCCGGGACCATGCCGGCAAAATCAGCGTGAAGAATTTCCCGGCCGGAGAAACAGCGGGGACAGCCCTGGCAACCGAATCCAAAGACAATGACGAAGTCAGCCTCTTCTAAGGACGTCCCCAAGCGCCTGCTCGATCACATCGCCGGCCCTGCGGACGTCAAGGCAGTGCCGGAACAGAAATTGCCGCAGCTGGCGGAGGAGGTGCGAGAGGAGCTGATCAAGGTGCTTTCGCAAACGGGGGGGCATCTCGGGCCTAATCTCGGAGTGGTGGAACTCACCATCGCGCTTCACCGTGTCTTTGAGACGCCAAAGGATAAGTTTGTCTTCGATGTCAGCCATCAGGGCTACGTCCACAAAATGTTTACCGGGCGGCTCGATCGCATCGGGACGATGCGGCAATACCAGGGGTTGAACGGCTTTCTCCTGCGCTCGGAGAGCGAACACGATTGCTACGGCGCCGGGCATGCCGGGACTGCGCTTTCGGCTGGTCTGGGGATGGCGGTTGGACGTGATCTCCGCGGCAGCGACGAAAACGTGGTCGTGGTGGCGGGCGATGCCGCGTTCACCTGCGGGATTAGCTACGAGGCACTCAACAACGCCAAGTCGCAGACGAAACGTTTCATCGTGGTCTTGAACGACAACGAATGGTCCATCGCCAAAAACGTGGGCGCGATCGCTTCCTATTTTAATTCGATCACGACCAACCCGATGTATGCGGGCCTGCACGACAAAGCTCGTCGCTTTGTCGAAGCGGTGGCGGGCAAGAGCGCGGTGCATCTCGCCCACAAGGTGGAAGAGGGGGTAAAAAATCTCCTCGTGCCGAGCGTTATTTTTGAAGAACTCGGCATGCGTTACTACGGGCCGATCGACGGGCACGATATTCCGCTGCTGATCAAAACTTTTGAGTTTTTGAAAAAGCAGGATGAGCCGGTGCTCCTCCACATCCTAACGAAAAAGGGGAAAGGTTACGATCCGGCCATTGCCAAACCGGACAAATTCCACGGGCTCGGCAAATATAAAATTGATAGTGGCGAGACCGCGGCCAGCCCCAGCCCCACTTATTCGGAAACACTCGGACACACCCTCTCGAAGTTTGCCGATTCCAATAAAAAGATCGTTGCGATCACGGCCGCCATGCCAAGCGGGACCGGGCTCGGAATTTTTCAGGCGGCGCATCCCGATCGTTATTACGACGTCGGCATTGCGGAGGAACACGCTTCGCTCTTCGCCTGCGGTCTGGCCACGCAGGGATTGAAACCGTTCCTGACCATTTATTCCACCTTCATGCAGCGCGCTTACGACATGATCATTCATGACATCGCGCTGCAGAACCTGAATGTGGCCCTCTGCATGGATCGCGCCGGCCTGAGCGGCGACGACGGACCCACGCATCACGGACTCTTCGATATCGGCTACCTCCGTCACATTCCGAATTTCGTGCACATGCAGCCGAAGGATGAGGATGAATTTGTCGACATGCTTTGGACCATGGCCAACTACAATTCCGGCCCGATCGCGGTGCGTTACCCGCGCGGCGCCGGCACGGGCGCGAAGCCGAAAGATTCACCCAAGCTTCTGGAGATTGGGAAAGCTGAGGTCGTGCAACATGGTCGCGATGTCGCCATTTTCGGACTCGGCAATATGTTTGAGATCGCGCAGGAAGCGGCCAAACTGCTCGAGGCCCAGGGCATCTCCGTCGCGCTGATTAATCCGCGCTGGATCAAGCCGCTCGACACCGGCACGCTCGAGTTCTTCGCCCGCAGTGTGCAAGTGATAGCGACGCTGGAGGATCACGTCCTGCACAACGGCTTTGGCTGCGCGATCATGGAGCATCTTTACACTCAGGGAGTCCATACCCCTGTCGTCCGGATTGGCTGGCCGGATCAGTTCGTCGAGCATGGCACAATTCCGATCTTGCGGAAGAAACATGGCATTTCCGCAGAGGCGTTGGTGGAGAAAGTCTTACCACTGTTGCGCCCACGCGCGACCGCCAAGGCGACGGCCGCCTGATTGCCGCGAATGGCGGAGCGGGGCGAGACGGCGGGATTCTTCCCTTGATTATGCGCGGGCGAGCGGCTGCGCGGTTCCAAATCGAGGGCCCGACGTCATGAGCACGAGGCCTCATTACGATTGATTTTCTGGGATGAGCATCATTGAAGCGCGCGGGCTGACCAAGGTTTATCGGACGTACCGCAAGGAGAGTGGACTGCGCGGAGCGCTCAAGGGACTGGTGCACCGACGTTACGAAGAGACGCGCGCGGCCGACGACGTCACTTTCCAGATCGAAGAGGGCGAACTCGTTGGCTTTCTCGGACCGAACGGCGCCGGGAAAACGACGGTGCTGAAAATGTTGTCGGGGCTCCTCAACCCCACCGCCGGCGAAGCGCGGGTGCTCGGCTTCGTGCCGTGGGAGCGACGGAACGAGATGAAGAGGCAGTTCGCCCTCCTCATGGGACAAAAGAACGCGCTCTGGTGGGACCTCCCTGCTCAGGAATCGTTAGAACTCAACCGGGCCATCTACGGAATCGAACGCTCTCGTTTCAACAAAGTCGTCGGCGGCCTGAGCGAACTCCTGGAAGTGACTGACAAGATGAACGTCATGGTGCGCGAACTTTCACTCGGCGAACGGATGAAGATGGAGCTAATCAGCGCGCTTATTCACGAACCCAAGGTGCTCTTTTTGGATGAACCTACCATCGGCCTGGATGTCGTGAGCCAGCAACGGGTGCGCGAATTTCTCCGCGCCTACAGCGCGGAACATCGCATCGTCACGATGCTGACCAGCCATTACATGCAGGATATCGAAGAGCTGTGCGATCGCGTCATCGTCATCGACCATGGGCGTATTTTCTTTGATGGACCGCTGGATCGCATTATCGATCGGTTCTCCGCCGACAAGGTCGTCAGCCTTACCTTCAAGGAAGAAGCGACGCGTGATTTTTCCACCTACGGTGAGATTGTCGCGCAGACTCCTCTCTCGGTGCAGCTCAAGGTGCCGCGCGCGAAGGTAACCGAGACATGCCGGCATCTGCTCGAAGCCTGCGACGTGAGCGACATCGGGGTGCAGGAAATCCCGATCGAAGACGTGATTCGGCAGCTTTTCGGCGCGCAACGCGATTTGGCAAGCGTCTAGCGGCGGAAGAGAGCGGCGCGCAACTCCTGCACGTAAGCCGGATTCACCTCAAAAGAGACCACCGGCATCTCTGCCAGCGCGACCTGATCGCAATAGGGAATCGGTTCGACGAATCCGGCTGCGATCAGACCATTAATGGTATCGCCGACATCGTCGGCCTCCATCCGGGTCGCATCGAGAATATCCGCCCCGAGCATTGCCTCCGCAAAACCGATTGCGCGGACGACAGCTGCCTCGCGGCCAGATAAACGAATGCTTCGCACCGTTTATCATTTAGCAGGGCGTATGCCGCGCTGTTTCAGGCCGCCAAAATTGAGTGGAGAAAGGCCTCGCGGTAACTGGGAAACACTGGCTTCCAGCCCAGTGCGCGCAATCGCGCATTGCTCACGCGTTTGTTCGAGCGGCCGCGCCTGCGGGACGCGGGTTCGGCAGCCTCCGAGGAGAGTGGAATCTGCAAGTATGACGCGAGCCACGATATAATTTCGTTCCGCAAAGCAGGTGTGTGATCGACCACGTTGAAAACCCGCGGCGTCGGGAGATCACGCGCCAGGGCGAGCAAAACTATCGCCGATGCGATGTCGTCCCGGTGAACCTGATTGACGTAATGATCCTCATCGCTCATCGCGGCCGTCCCTTCCCGCATGGCCCGCAAAAGCGCCGAGCGTCCGGGACCATAGATGCCGCCGAGACGCAGGACCACGCCGTCTCGCTGCAAAACCAATTCCTCGGTTTCCCGCAAAATCCTGCCGGTCTCGCGTTGCGGCAGCGTCGGGCTCGTTTCGCTGACCCAGCTGCCGTCGCTCTGCGCATAGACGCTGGTGCTGCTCGTGAAAAGGAAGCGCGCACGGGGAAATGCGCGCAGGAGGTTAACCGCGCCTTGATAATAGACGGCGCGGTAGGCGTCGGCATCGCCGCCCCCCGAGCTGGCGCAGTGCACGACAACGTCCGCTGGAAACGCATGATGCAGCACCGCGGCCGCGTCGGACACGTCGACGGAGGAGAGAGCGATTCCGACTGCCGGACTCGAAGCGCTTGCGTCCCGCCTCCAACCGCTGACGTCGTGGTTATCGGCGGCAAAGAGGCGGGCGGCGGCATTCCCGACGTAGCCGCAACCCGCAATCAGGACGCGCATCAGACGGGGGCGATCTCAATCTCGGCGAATGGCGCGGCCTGAAGAACGCGCACCTGCTTTAATCGAATCAGTTCCAGGAGAGCCAGAAAGGTAACGGCTACTTCCACGCGCGAAACCATCTCAAGGAAAAGTTCGGAAAACTTGAAGGATTTACCCTCGGCGATCCGCGCCAGGATGGTGTCAATTTTATCCGAGACGGTGAAATTCTCGCCGAAGATCTCCAGCAGTTCTTCGCGGCTCTCCAGGCGCTTGAGGACGTTTTGAAAGGCGTTGATGAGTTGAAAAATGCCGACCTCGCCCAGCAGAAGCGGAGTGGTCGACACAGGGAAGGCATTATTTTCCCGCGCGAAAAGATTTTCCTGCGCCAGAGCGCGCACCTGTAACTGGGCCGCCGCCTCCTTGAATTTTTTGTATTCGATCAACTGCCGGATAAGATCCCAGCGCGGATCGTCATCCTCGGCCTCTTCCTCGGGCGGCTGCTGATCCGCCGGAAGAAGACTGCGGCTTTTGATATAAAGCAAAGTCGCCGCCATGACGACGAACTCTCCCGCGACGTCGATGTTCAACTCCTTGAACGCCTGCAGATACTCGAGATACTGCCGCGTGATGCGCTCGATCGAGATGTCGTAGATATCGACCTCGTCCCGCTTGATCAGGTAAAGGAGAAGATCGAGCGGGCCTTCGAAAATCTCGAGCTTGACCTTGTAATCGGTAGTCATGAGCCCACCGCTATTCTTCCCGAGTTAACTACGCACTCCGAGACGGCGGTGCACCCAGACGCTGTTCACGATCCCAAGGCCAAACATGATCATGAGCACGAACGATCCGCTGTAGCTGATGAGCGGCAGCGGCACGCCGGTGATGGGAAGAATCGAGATGGTCATGCCCATATTCTGGAAGATGTGAGTGAAAATAAGCGCGGTGATCCCGACGACGAGAAGTAACCCAAATTCGTCGCCGGCGCAGAAGGCGACAAACAAACAGGTGAGCAAAAGAAGCGCGAACGCCCCCAGCAGCAACAGTCCGCCGACGAAGCCCCACTGCTCGCCGATGGCGGAGAAAATATAATCGTTGTGCACCGCGGTCGCGGGCAAAAACCCGAGCTCGATCTGCGTGTTCGGAGCTTTGAAACCTTTGCCCGCCCAGCCGCCGGAGCCGATCGCGATGAGCGA
>JBDTXE010000004.1:0-28844 GCA_040006335.1 Verrucomicrobiota bacterium
CCAGAGCGATGGAGCCAAGAAGCACGAGGCTCCCCAACCAAAAACGTAAACTACTCGTGTTCTCCTTCATAAATCGTGTTGGTCGTCGCGGTCTCTAAGAAGCCTGGGCCTAATCTCTCTGGCTGAGAGTGACCCGGCCAGCATTTATTCCCAAGGCTAAGCGAAGGTCTGGCTTGGACAGGAGGGAAACCAGCCCCGCGAAGTTTCCCTCGAACGCCTCTGGCGCGAAATTTCTACGCGCGCGCCGTGTCCCGATCTACCAGTCTATTTTCTCGAAGGTCGGAATGATCATGTTGTGACTGCCTAGCTGACCAAAAAAGATTCCAATGCCCTGGCGGCGCCGGGCGGAAATTTGCGCATTGGCCACAGTAGGAAGAGCTGGAGAAATTCCAGGATAATTTGGTAGATCGCGTTCTGCGTGAAAACGGCGAGACTGGTCGCAGAGGAAGCGCGCGGGGGAATAACCCGCTGCTCGTTCTCTCCCATTTGGAATGAGCGATGCCGAGCTAGAGCCGATGATTTCGGTGATCATTCCCGCCCTCAACGAAGCGGGTTCGCTCGGCCAAGTTATCGCGGCGGTGGGAAGGGAAAATGCCGTTGAAATTGTGCTGGTGGACGCTGGCAGTGCCGATACGACGACGTCGATCGCCAGACAGGCCGGCGCTGAGATTTTGCACAGCCCGCGACGCCAGCGTGCTTTCCAGTTGAATCTCGGCGCGCGAAAGGCGCGTGGCGGGGTGCTTCTTTTTCTCCATGCCGATACCGTCCTGCCCCGTAACGCCGCGTCACTTATTCGTCATGCTTTGCGAGATCGTCGCGTCGTCGGCGGTGCTTTCGCCCGCAACTACGATTCGCCCTCGCTCGTCCTGCGCGTGACCTGCTTCCTCGCCGGTTTGCGCAATCGCTTGATTGGCTGGCATCTGGGCGATCAGGCGATGTTCGTCCGCGCCAAGGAATTTTTTCAGCTGGGTGGGTTCCGGGAAGTCGACCGGTTCGAGGATCTTGATTTCTCGCGGCGGCTGCGCCGTTTCGGAAGGACGGTGACATTGCGCGCCCGCGTGACTTCTTCGCCGCGGCGGTTCGAACGGCGCGGAGCTGCGACGACGACGCTGCACGACTTCGCGCTGACGATGGGTTACTTGGTCCGCGGGCTTCCCCGGCCGCGACCGGCTGCGGTAGCTTCTTCTCCTACCGCCTATGAAAGCGCTGAAAGAATTCGAAGTTTGTGAGCTAATCGTTCGCGGCGAAATGCTGCGTAGCGGAGAAGCGCAATCGACCGCCGGGGCTCTGGTGTCTCGTTCATCGGGTATATTAATTGAAGTCACTCAAGCATTATGACGTTCCTGAAAAAATACTGGAAGTGGATCGCACTCGCCCTTGTTCTTATCGCCCTCTCCACCGCGACGGCTTTTCTTCCAGTTAAGGATTGGGTGAAAGCTTTTAGTGATCGGGTGCAAACGCTCGGTCCACTTGGAGTCGTTCTTTTCGTTGTCGTCTACGCCTTGGCGACGGTCCTCTTTTTACCGGGCTGGATCTTTACCGTCGCCGCCGGTTTGGTTTACGGCGTGGTCGGCGGGACGGCGGTGGCTTTGCTGGGCGCGATTATCGGGGCGACGCTCGCCTTTTTGTGCGGACGCTACCTCGTCCGCGAACGGGTGCGGGCTGCGACGAAAGGAAATAAGAAATTCGCCGCCATCGACCAGGCGATCGGTCAGCAGGGCTGGAAAATTGTTGGGCTGCTGCGACTGAGCCCACTCATTCCCTTCAACCTCAGTAATTATTTCTATGGCGTTACCGCCGTCGGCTTCTGGGAATACGTTGCCGCTTCGGCTGTCGGCATGCTTCCCGGGACTTTGCTTTATGCCTATCTCGGCGGTGCTGGGAAGGCCGGTCTTGGCGGCGGCAGCGAAGGGTCGTCCCTGAAGTATGTGTTTCTCGGCCTTGGGTTGGTCGCCACGATCGCCGTTACTATTCTCGTTAGTCGCTCCGCGAAAAAGGAGCTGGCAAAAACGGGAGCGGGGAAAGAGAAATAGTTTTCTCGCGATCAAACGACCACAGCGGCGTTAGGTGCGGGCCGTTCTCGCAACGGCGTAATGCGGTCGCGCAGATGGGTGCAGGGTGATTCCAGGTAGCGGTAAAGAAGCGCGCTGAGGAAGAGGGAAAGCGCGATTTCCAAAAGCACCATTCCAGTCGCAGGCAGCGTCGAGCCTTGCCAGGCCAGCGGGAGGTATCTCTGCAGAAGCAGGATAGTAGGGGTGTGGATGAGGTAGAGCGCGTAGGACCAAAGCGCGATCGCCCGCACCGAAGTGCTGACGAAATTCTCCCGTTGGAGTTTCCACCGCGAGGCCGCGGGGAGAAGCAGAGCAAAGCTGATCGAGACGAAGGTGAAACGGAAAGTGCGGGCAAAAAACGAGTCCGCGCTCCAGGTGATGTCATGATTCGTTACCTTCCAAAGCGAGGCATAGAGCACCACGGAAGCGAGACTGCCAAGGATTACGCAAAGCGTGGCATATTTGCGCCACGCAGCTGGCGCCCGGGCGGCAATCCATGCGCTTAAAACACCGATCATGATCGCATCGAAGCGATAAATCACTACCATCCGCTCGGCTTTAAACCAGGTCGCGCCCAGCTGTTGTGCCGAAAGGACTCTGGCGCCGGTGGAAAAAAGAAGGAAGGCCATCGCGACGACGACGAAGGCAAGATCAAAGCGATTGGTCCGACGGAGACTTAGCCACAATGCCGCAGGGAAAAGCAGATAAAACCACTCTTCCACCGCGAGACTCCACGACTCGCCAAAGAAGTTCATGTGAAACCCGGAGAAGTTCGCCAAAAAAGCGCCATGTCTAATGATGTCTGCAGCCGCCAGGGTGCGATCCCGCAGGACCGGTTCGAGGAAAACATTGAGCAGAAGAATGGCAAAAAATAACGGCAGCGTCCGAAGCCAGCGGCGGCTGTAGAAAACGAAGACATTGCTCGCGGACTGCATCTTCAGGCCGGAGCGCACAATGATGGTGCCGATGAGGAAGCCACTCAGGACGAAAAAGAGTTCGACGCCATAGAACCCGCCGTGGCCAAGAAACCCTGCCCACCACGGCAAATGCGACTTCAGCGGTCCGAGGCCGTGGACGATGAAGACGAAGGCGATCGCCAGCGCGCGGAGCAGATCGAGGCCGAAGACGCGCGAAGAATGAAGAGGAACTATCTCCCGCGGAAAAGAATCTGCCGCCGCCTCTTCAATTTGCGGGAGCGAATCCCGGCTGACGGGAGGCTGATTAAGCGATCGACTGCGGGAAGGGAAGCTTTCGTCTGCTGAACTACTCAGCACTGGAAGTCACCGGTGCAGGAACTTCGGCCGCTTCCGCGCTCGAAGTCGACGGAGTCGGTTCATCCTCCACCGGGGGAGGCTCCGCGGCGGCACTCTCTTGCACCCCTGCGATCAGCGCGGAATTTCCAGTCGGCTCCGTCACCGCATGTGGCAGAGGAGCAACCGGCGGTTTAACCCGCGGAAGGTCGAGTTTGCCATCGTTGAATTCCACCACGTGGCCTTCGCGGACGAGCCAGCGCAGGTCGGAAGCGAGGGCGAGTTTCAGTTTTTCGGCATCTTCAGAGGCGGCATCACTGGTCAGGAGACGCTCCGCCAATTCCTTGCGGCTGAGTCGCGGGTTCGATCGAATTGTCTCCAGGATTTTTGCCACGGTGGCGGAAGCCGAACTCTCATCGATCGCCTTCGGTCGCACCGGCGAAACGAAGAGCATCCCGCGGCGATGCCGGAAAATATGCAGTCCAGCGCCGCGGAGCCGCCCCGCGAGTTCCTGCATGATGTGGGCGGGCGACCGCACTTCTTCGGACCAGGCGTTCTCGATCACCCGCGCGATCCCGCGATCGCGGAGGCTCCGGCTGGTCACTCCATCGATTTGCACTTCACGCGACTCAGTGATGAGCCCAGGCAGATGGTTCTCGCGGAAATGGCGTTCTGCTTCCGCTTCGCTGGCAAAGGTCTGGGGCGGATCTTCATGCAAGGTGGTATAAGTTGTCGCCTTCCGCGCTTCCTCTTTCCACTGCTCGACCAACGCGGGATCGGTTACGATCTCAATCTGGCGTTGGAAGTCGCCAAAGTTCATCCGTCGGCTGAAGCGTTGCTCGAAAAGACGGCGCATTAGCGGCTGATAGGCGTGATGATTTGTCGGACCCAGCAAAGTCCCACTGGTGCGTTCGCGCGCGACACTGGTGAAGTTCCCTTTAATCGGTTCCTGGAGGGTGACGTCGCTGCGGTAGTAGTCGTCCCGGGTCGAGCGGAAGGCGCTACTTTCCAACACAGTTCGATCGGTAGAAATAACAGATGATTCGCCCGCTCGGAAAAAAGCCGAACTGTCTGCCGGCGCGTTTACCCGGACGTCGTAGCGCTCCGGCTTTTGCAAAAAAAGCCGGGCTAGGGCGTAGACCGAATAAGCCGCCGTGCCTGACTTCATTTGCGCGGTCACGCTCTCGAGCGCGGCGGTATGCGGTAGAAAGTGAATCTCCAGTTTGGGGAGCGCAGGGGCTGCCTGCCGCTCAGTGGCCACCGGACGGGGCTCACGGCCGCGCCTCTCATCGCGATCTCGTCCAGCCGCCGGCCTGCTGCCGCGCGACTCTGGGCCGGGGCGCCGAGGCGGCCGATCGCGCCGGGGACCACGCTCCCGTCGGCGTTGGTCGCCGCTGTGTTCGAAACGGGATGGTTCGACCCCTTCGTAATCCGCGTACGGACTGCCTCCCTCCTCCTCGCGTACCCAGGAGGGGAGAAATTTCAAGTCGATGAGATCGATCTCGGTCGGGGCCGGCATTATGATTCTGTACTGCATTCGCGGGAGAAGTAAACCGAGGCGGCTGGCGAAGGCCGCATCGGGAATATTGACAAATGCGGTAATTGTTTTACTTGCCAATCTGCCCTGCTCGCAGTATCGCGGCGGACAGAGCAACTCGTAATTTTATGGCTGACAAATCAATCGAAGAGAAGGTGAAGGACATAATCGTCGAGCAATTGGGCGTGAACCCGGAGCAGGTCACCCCCCAGGCTTCCTTCATTGAAGATTTGGGCGCCGATTCGCTGGACATCGTTGAGCTTGTGATGGCGTTCGAGGAAGAGTTTTCCGTGGAGGTCCCGGATGAGGACGCGGAAAAACTGCAAACCGTCGGCGACGTTACTAAGTACATCGAAGAGCGCGCCAAAGCGCAGTAGCTCGAAGCTCGGTTAGGAGCGGGTGTGCCGGACACTGGCCGCGCGCCCTTTTACGGTTGCGCAGGGGCGTTGCCAACAGAGTATTAGGCCGTGCCTTCCTCGTTCTTTTTGACCCCGCTTTTGCGAGTGGGTGGTCATCATGTGACGGCGGCCGGCCTTGCCGCCTTTGTTCTTTTCTTTGGCGCTGGGGTGCTGGCGGCGCACGTTTTCCAGAGCGATAGCTTCCGGCGTCTCCTAACGAGACTTAAGCTGGGAAAGACTTTTGCCGCCATGGTCCCGACGGTGCTGAGCCTGGCGGCACTGGTTTTTGCGACGGTCACGGCGATCAACGCCGCTGGCGTTCCGCTAGCCTGGACTCAGCCGATGCCGGGGATCTCGCTGACCTTGGTGCAGATATTCCTTTTGGTCAGTTTATTGCTGGCCGTTTTCTGGCTCTCGGGCCGAACCCGCTCCTTCCTCTTTAACCGCTTCCTGGTCCATAGCGGGCTCGATCGTTCGCTGCAGTACGCTATTTCGCAAATCGTTAGCAATGTCGTGCTGGTGGTCGGCGTCTTCGTCATCCTCGACAACGCGGGGATCCATCTCGGAACCCTCACCGTTTTTGCGGGGGCCGTGGGCGTGGGCGTGGGATTCGGTCTGCAAAATATCACCAGCAATTTTATCAGCGGTCTCGTCATTCTGGCGGAACGTCCAATCACCATTGGGGATCGGGTGGAAGTGGCCGGAGTGGCGGGGCAGGTGCATCAGATCCGGGCGAGGAGCACGGTTATTATCACCAACGACAACATCGCCATGATCGTGCCGAACACGAAGTTCATCGATTCGCCGGTGACGAACTGGACCTACGGCGACCGGCGAGTGCGTTTTCGCATTCCGTTAGGAGTCAGCTATGAGAGTGATTTGGATGGCGTGCAGGCGGCCTTGCTCGAAGTCGCCCGCGATAATTCGCACGTCTTGAGCGACCCGGCGCCGACGGTTTTTCTGAAAAAATTCGGTGAGAGCGCGATCGAACTTGAGCTCGTGGTCTGGAGTAATGAAATGAGCCATCGCCCAAGTCGTTTCCGCAGCGATTTGAACTTCGCCATTTCGCGAAAGTTTAAGGAAACGAAAATCGAAATGCCGCTGCCACAACGTGATTTGCGCTTTCGATCCGGCGGCGTGCGGGTGGAATTGACGGGGTCGGAGCGTGAACGCGCGCCGGCGGCACGGGAGTGAAACAGGCGGGCGTGGCTGGTTCGCGCTCGGATCGGGGGGAAGTCTTCCGTTTTGCCGGCGGCAGCGCGGTCTCGCTGAACGGAGACGAGATCCGGCAGTGTCATGAGTGGCGGGAAGCTTTCGCCCAGTGCGCCAAGGATTACCGCTACTACAACATCATCGAAGCGACGCTCGCTAACTCTTTCCGTTATCGATACCTCGTTCTGCGAGGGGAGGATGGTTCGATCGTCGGGATACAGCCATACCTGATCGTGCAGCAGAATCTGGTCGAAGGCATTCCCGGCGCGATTCGGCAGGCGATAGATCGGATCAGGACCAGGTTTCCTCGTCTCCTCACCATGCGGGTGCTGATGCTAGGGTGCGCCGCGGGCGAGGGGCACTTAAGCAGTTCCAATCACCAGGAGAGGCTGGCGGCGGCGCTATTCGAGGCGCTCCCGGCGGTGGCGCGGAGTGAAGGGGCTTCGCTGATCGTGTGGAAAGATTTCTCCGCCCGCTACCGTCAGGTCCTGGGCGATTTTGCGCGGCACGCTTTTACCCGGGTGCCGAGCATGCCGATGACGCGCCTCCAGCTCGACTTCGTCGATTTCGATGACTATCTGGGGCATCTGAGTTACGGCACTCGCAAGAGTCTGCGGCGAAAGTTTCGCAAGACGGAACGCAGTCATAACCTGAACATGGAAGTGACCTCCGATCTCACGCCCTACCTCGACGAGGTCTATCCGCTTTATCGGGCGGTGCAAGATCGTTCCTCGATGAAGTTTGAGAACCTGACCAAAGAATACTTCGCACAACTTGGTCGGTTGATGCCGGATCGCGTGCGATACTTTCTCTGGCGTTTGGAAGGACGGATCGTGGCGTTTAGCGCCACTCTTGTGCACGGCGATGTGATTTATGACGATTATCTGGGATTGGACTACAGCGTCGCGCTCGATCTCCACCTTTATTTTTACACCTTTCGCGACATCGTGAGCTGGGCCATCGGACAGGGGCTAAAGTGGTATCTGAGCAGCCCTCTTAACTACGATCCAAAGTTGCACCTGGGTTGTGCCCTGGCGCCGCTCGATTTGTATGTCCGGCATACCTCACCGCTATTGAATCCGGTTTTCGGCCGTCTGGTGAAATTGCTGGAACCGACCCGGCATGACCCGGTGTTGCCACGCTTTCCCAATGCGGCCGAGTTAATTTCTTGAGAAAAATTTTCCTTCATCCCTGGTTCCAGCTTGCTCTCAGTATCCTTTGCGTCACCGCGTCCGAACTCTTTCTCAAGCGCGGCGTCATGGCCGCTCCCCGGCTGGGTCAGGCCTGGAATTGGACCGGGGTTTCGGGCCTGGCTTCCCCCCTGGTCTGGGCCGGCATCGCTTTCGTCATTATAAGTTTCGTTAGCTGGCTGTATGTTCTCCGTTTCATCCCGCTGACGATCGCCTTCCCGCTTTCGCAGTTTGTGCATGTTCTCATTCCGCTGTGCTCCTGGCTCGTTCTGCACGAGAAGATCTCGCTCGTCCGCGGCAGCGGTATTCTGCTCGTGGTGGCGGGAATTTGTGTCGTCGCCCAGCCTGTGGCGCGGCTGGAGGAAAAGCTATGACGCCGGTGGCGGCGCTTTTGATCCTGGCC
The DNA here is from genome assembly GCA_040006335.1 of Verrucomicrobiota bacterium. GTDB lineage: Bacteria > Verrucomicrobiota > Verrucomicrobiia > Chthoniobacterales > UBA10450 > AV69. Next base: position 8,042 of record JBDTXE010000004.1, read on the forward strand.
TCGCTGGTCGCCTTTATCGCGGGTCAGCTTCTTCTCAAACACGCGATGGCGACGGAGTTGCGTGGTCCTCGCTTCTACTGGTACTTCGGTACTGGGGTGGTCGCGATGACATTTTCCTTCTTTGTCACGCTGGGACTGCTCCAGACCTTTGATCTGAGTTACCTTTATCCCTTCCAGGGTCTGAGCGTGATTATGATAACTCTGCTGGCGGCTGTCATTTTAAAGGAAGCCCTCAGTCTCCGTCTTGTTTTGGGGGCATCGTTGATCAGTATCGGCGTGGTGCTGGTTTCACTGAGCTAGCGCCGGCCAGAGGACGTCGAAGGCGGCGCGGTTGCGTCGTGCGATTTCCGCGGCATTCGGCAAACGGAGACGGGGATGGTCCCAATTAGCGGCGAACCGCTGTTTCCCACGCGCGAACACTGGCGGGGAATAGGCGCCGCAGATGTCGCCCGCGATAACTTGCGTTTCGTTCCGCAGGAGCGCGAGAGCCCAGCATAGATCATCCAAGGTGAAGCGCCCATTCTCCCAGTTGGTTAACGCAAACTCTTCCCTCAGGCAATCGAGGTCGATCGTGACATAGACAATCGTTCCGCGCAGGGTCCCGACGAATGATTCGAACTTTCGTTTCCAATCGGACCGATGAATCGCTCCGCGGCGGGCGACGTCCGGCCTCGGTTGGCCGTCGGTCCACGGATGGACCTGTAGGCGGCCAGACCGTTCGGCTTTGCGATTGCCGAATAATTGATGGAGACCCCAGCACTCGAAGTTGCCGCAACCCCAAACCGCGACCCTTTTCACCTGCGGCAGCTCGAGCGCACGGTTGATCCAGCCGCCGCAAGTCCAGCGGGGTGGCCGGACGTCCCAGTCCGGATGGTTGTCGAAGGAAACAAGGGTGAAAGGCTCCCTGAGTCGCCTGATCCAGAGGGCGCTGAGGTGATGAAAATCGCCTGAGCCGAAGATCAGGAATGGTGGAACCTTCCCCTCCATTTCGGCGGCAAATTTCTCGACCGCCTGGGCCGGCGCCGTAAAGCGAAGATGAGGGCCCCAGGCGCTCGCATCCAGACGCGGAAGCGGGAGGTCGCGCCAAGCCCCGTCCAAGTCTAGGTGAAGGACTGCCGGCAGTTCCATCCTCACGATGAATGCCGGGAATGAGCCGGAACGCCGGGAAAGAACGACATGGCGAAGGCCGGCAGTATTCCCCAGGCGGGCGCAAAAGCAAAGGCTGGCAGAGGGTCGCGAGACTGGTGCCCGGCTTGGAATTTGCTTTCACCCACAGGTAGGTTGCACCTTCTCGTCCCTAATATGCCCACTTACGAATACGCCTGCGAGAAATGCGGCCAGAATTTTGACGCCTTCCAATCGATGCGCGACAGCCCGTTCACCGAATGTCCTAAAGAGCTGTGCCGTCTCGAGCAATGGGGGCAGGGGAAAGTGAAACGTTTGCTGGGAACAGGAGCAGGGCTGATCTTTAAGGGCTCGGGATTTTATATCACCGACTACCGCAGCAACTCGTATAAGGAAGGGGCGAAGAAAGAGGCGCCCACCGCACCGGTGACGGAGAAGTCTAGTAACGCGCCGAAGCCGGACGCCAAGCCTGCGGCCAAACCCGAAGCGAACTCCCCCCCTAAAACCGAAGGCAAAGGATGAGTTCCGCCGCGGCACCGCCTCTCACGCTGGTTTGTCCTGAGTGCCGCCGGGAGAACGAGCCGGAGCGCATTTATTGCCACGACTGCGGGGCTCGCCTCGACCGGTCGGCGGTGGTGGCCCGGGCGGAGAAGACAGCGGAGTCGCCCGATCAAACGCATCAGCGCCTGATGGGAATGTTCAATCAGCGACAGGCAAAAATTCGTCTTTGGTTAGTTCGCGCCCTGAAGCTGGTGCTGGGAGCAGGAATCGCGGCCACCCTCATGCAAATGCTGCTGGCGCCCGAGGTGCCCGCGCCCGGGGAAGGCAAGACGCTGTCGAAGATGATCAGTATGGATCTCGAGATGATGGCGCAGAATCGCCGGCCGGCGGTCTTGCACTATTCGGAGGAGGAAGTGAACGCTTTTCTGACAAGTTCGCTCCGGAACAAGAAAGCCAATCTCAACCATTACTTCCTCGACTTTGATCGCGCTGTCGTCGGGTTTAATCCCGGCACCTGCAAGGTCAGTGTCGCGCGTCAGATTTCTGGCTATCCGCTTTACACCACGACGGTTTACTCTGGGCAAAAGGTAGACGGCAAGTTCCAGGTGACGCCCATAAGTGGGTCGGTCGGTCGTCTTCCGCTCCATCCGGCTTTGCTCAAATACACCGGGTTTCTGTCGAAAGACGTTCTTGCTTCCTTCGAGCGCGAACGCCGTCTGCTGGACCGCGTGGGCGAAGTTGAGTTTCTCGATAAGGGTGTGGCTTTCGCCGCGTCCCATTAAAAAGAATAGCCGGCGGGCCGCTGTTACGCTACCACCCGCCGGCTGCCCCTACCTCTTTAAACCTTACGCGAGGCCAAGAGTTGCTAAAAGTTGGCGATCAATCTGACCATCGACTCGCAAGCCATGTTGGCGCTCGTAGGCGCTGATGGCGTAGCGCGTCCGCGGACCCATCACTCCATCGACGCTGCCCCGATAGAAGCCGGCGCGCGCCAGGCGTTGTTGCACGCGGGCCACGACATTCCCGTTATAACCGTAGCTGCGGCCGCCGTTATACGATCCGCCGTTGACGTACCCTCCGTACGATGATCCGTAGCCACCATAGTAGCCGCCGGAATACCCGCCGTAGGAAGAGCCATAGCCGTATCCCGGATACCCAAAGCCGAGACGAACACCGGGGTAGCCATAGCCATAACCGCCGCAGTTTGGGTATCCACCGTAGCCGTAGCCCCCGCCGTAATATCCTCCCCCGTAGTAGCCGGGGTAATAGCCGCCGAATCCCAGGCCGACTCCAATGGAAACGTGGCTGTCGTTCCATCCCTTGTACGGATTATAGCGGTGGTAACCGCGGCCTTCTTTTACAACCGTGCCATTACTTTGGGGCACGGGCGTCCTGGCGAAGGCTGCCGTCGCGCTAATCAAGGCGACCATCGCACTCATTAGTATCTGTTTTGTTTTCATTTTTGCTCTCCCGTTTGACGCCCCCATCTGCCCCAATTATTCAAACCCGCCGTCCTTGGATTTCGGTCTCGCCGCGTTTTCCTTTTCTGGTTAGGGTTCCAAGGTGGTTCGTTCTCTAGTCCGGTTCGGCAGCGTCTCCGCTTGCCTCGCAGCCTTTTCACTCACCGCGGATGTAACCCCAAGGAGCGTCAGCAGTTCTCGGCAATTCATCATTTTCGGTGGAGATGCGGTTTTGCGGGGCGCGGTGGCCGACGCCGCTGAGAAGATCAAGGACGACTTGCTCCAAACGCTCCAGACGCCGGACCGCTGGACCGTGCCCATCCTGCTTCGTCTTCGACCTCCCGAGGCCCAGTCACCCGAGATTCGTCCCGTCGACCTGCACTTTAGTCAGACCGGAGCGGGTCTGAAAATCCAACTCGATTTGCTCATTCCACGCGATTTTGACCCGGCCATCCTCCGGCGAGAGACCATGCGCGCATTGCTTCTGGAGATGAGCTATCGGTCCCTTCCGAATGTCCCGGCAGGCCAACCCTACACCACTCCACCGAATTGGCTGGTGGAGGGTCTTCTCGCGGCGACGAGTGGCGCGGCAGAGGCGGCAACGGCGAGGTTGTCTCAGCATTCCATGCCGCTGATTGACATCCTAAAACAGCGGCCAAGCCTGCTCGATTCCACCTCTCGCGCCCTCTACTGCGCTTCGGCGGGAGGCCTTATCCGGCTGCTCGTTTCCGGTGCGGACGGTCGGGCGCGCCTCAGTGGCTTTATTAAAGATCTACCCTTGGCGACGGGCGAACCGTTGAGGGACCTGCGACAGCACTTTCCGCAGCTGGGCACCGATGGAGAGACGGAGAAGGCTTGGGGAGCGTTCCTCGCCCACGAGCAGGTTGGTTTTGCCCTGGCGAGCTTTACCAAAACGTCCAGCCGCCTCGATGAGTTATTGCGGATAAAGATTGGGCGACCCCGGGGCGGCAAGCAGCAGCTCACGCTTTCCGAGGTGGTGGACGTTGGTAAGGCGGAGATTGATCGCGCGGCTGCGCTGGAAGTAGGGCGACATCTGGCCTTGCTCGCGGCTGAGGCACACCCTCTTCTGCGTCCGATCGTGATCGATTACACTCAGATCGTGGAAGCACTCCTTGCGCGCAAAATACATGGGCTTCGGCAACGTTTGGAGAGCACGGCCGCATTGCGCCGCCGGGTTAGCCAGCGCATGGACCAGGTCGACGACTACATGAACTGGTTCGAGGCGACGCAGGCGCGAAGTGCCAGCGGGTCTTTCGGCGGTTATCTGCAGGCGGTTGGAGCCAAAGAAAATCTTCCCCACCGCCGAGATCCCATTTCGGTCTACCTCGACGCCTTGGAAAGCCAGTTTCATTAGGCACAACCTCTGCCTCACGCCCGCCAGTTGCTCCGGCATGGGTAGCTGGTTATCGTTCCTGGCGCCTCCGCGCACTTTCATCATGCAGAAAATTGGATTTGCCGAAGCGCTCGATTCAATCGTCGCGACTGATCCGCGCTATAATCGCGATGCCTACGTATTTCTGCGCGACAGCCTGGACTACACGACGAAGCAGCAGAAAAAAGCGAAGGGCGCCACGATCAAACACGTCGCCGGGCCGGAACTGCTCGAAGGCGTGCGGCAATATGCCCTGAAAGAATTCGGACCGATGGCGCTGAGCGTCTTTTCGCATTGGGGAATCAGGCGGTGTGAAGATATCGGGCACATGGTTTTCAACCTGATCAACGCCGGCATTTTCGGTAAAACGGAGCAGGATTCTATGGAAGACTTCAAGGCGGTCTATGATTTTCATGACGCCTTCGAAACTCCTTTCCAGCCCGAAAAGCTTCCGGCCCCATCCCGTCCGCTCCCGGCGTTACCGGCGCCGAAGACAGTTTAATTCCCCGGTCACGGCCGGTACTTTGCTGTTCTGTTTCATCCTATGCATCAAAGTGCGCATTTGAAGACTCCGGCCGAAACCGCGCCTTCTACCAACATCTCGTTTCCGCCGAACACCGCGCAGAAGTGGACTTTGCCGAACGGCCTGACTGTTATTGTGCAGGAGGATCGGAGCGCTCCGGTGGCGAGTGTGCAGGCTTGGTGCGCGACCGGCAGCATTCATGAGGACAAACTCATGGGCACGGGTGTCTCCCACATTTTGGAGCACATGCTCTTTAAGGGTACGGCCACGCGTTCGACCGGCGAGATCGCCCAGAGGATTCAAGATGTAGGCGGCTACATCAATGCCTACACCTCGTTCGACCGCACTGTTTTTTGGATTGATGTCCCTCGAAGCGGCGTGCCGACGGCGATCGAGATTCTGGCGGACGCGATGTCGAACTCCACTCTCCCGGAGAAGGAATACGTCAAAGAGCAGGAGGTCATTCGGCGCGAGTTCGCCATGGGGCAGGACGATCCCGATCGCGTGGTCTCGCAGCTACTTTTTGCCACCGCCTACCAGATTCACCCCTATCGGCTGCCGGTGATCGGCCTGCTTGATATTTACAATCAGCTCACCCAGCCGCAGGTCCTGGAGTACTACAAGACGCGCTATGCTCCGAACAACCTCACCTTTGTCGTCGTGGGAGACGTCGAGGCGGGAGAAGTTCGCAGTCGCATCGAGGAGCTTTTTGGTTCCAAGCCGGCCCGCTCGCTCCCACCGATCTATATCCCTCCGGAGCCAAAGCAGCTCGGCCGGCGCGAAGTCCACCAGGAATTTGCTACCGAGCTAACCCATTTCGCCATGGCCTGGCACGTGCCAGAAATCACTAATCCGGACGTCCCCGCGCTCGACGTCTTCACGATTATCCTAGGAGAGGGACGAAGCTCGCGCCTGTATCGCAAAGTGCGCGAAGAGCTGGGGCTGGCCTACTCAATCGGGGCCTTTTCCTACACGCCGGGGGAACCGGGACTTTTGGGGATCGACGCCATTCTGAGTCCCGAAAACCGGGCCGCTCTTCAGGAATTTCTGCTGCAGATGACTGCGGACATCCGAGAGCATGGAGTTACTCCGAGTGAATTGGAGAAAGCGAAAAAGATCGCCTTCGCCCACGAGTTGGGCTCGCTCACCACCATGCGGGGGCAGGCCTCGGATATGGGGACAAACTGGTTTCTAACTCGCAACCTGAACTTCAGTCGCGCCTATCTGGAGAAAATGCAGCAGGTCACGCTGGCAGACGTTCAGCGTGTCGCTGCGCATTATCTCACGGAGGATAATCTGACCATTGTCTCGCTCAACCCCAGAGGGTCTCTGGCGCTCGCAAATGGATCGGCCAAGGCCGCGGATGCCGGCGAAATCCAGCGCTTCGAGCTCTCTAACGGATTGCGAATTCTAGTTCGAGAAGACGCCCGCCTGCCGCTCATCGCAGCCGCGGCGGTTTTTCGCTGTGGCCTCCTCGCCGAGACCCCCGGGACGAGCGGAATCACCCGCCTAACCGCCAAGACTTTGTTGAAAGGCACCACGACGCGGAACGCCGAAGAGATCTCGACCTTAATCGAGAATGTTGGTGGAGCGATCGGCGCGGAGGGCGGCAATAACAGCCTCGCGCTGCGGATGGAAGTGACCGCGCCCGATCTTGCTCTGGGCATTGACCTTCTGGCCGACGTTCTTCTCCACGCCACCATGCCTTCACCTGAGGTCGAGCGCGAAAAGGAAGTCCAGCTCGCCCGGATCAAGGAGCAGGAAGAGGAGCCGACGTCGGTGGCGCGCAATCTCGTCCGGGAGACGCTTTTCCCCGATCATCCGTTCGCCTTGCGCAGGGAGGGGACACCGCAATCTATTCGTGGTCTTACCTCGGAGAATTTGCGCGCTTTTCGCGATCGCTATCTCGTGGCCCGTAACGGCGTCATCGCAATTTTCGGGAACGTGCGCGCGGTCGAGGTCAAAGCTTTGCTCGAGGAAAAGCTGAGCGGGATGCCTGCGGGCGAACCCGCCCTCCAGGATGCTCCTCAACCACCTCATTTGCGCAGGAATCGTGTGATCGAGGAAACCCGCGAGAAAACGCAGGCAGTGCTGATGGTAGGCTTCCGCGGCGTGGACATTTTCGATCCCGACCATTTTGCGTTGCAACTGGTGGACGAGGCTTGCAGCGATCTCGGTTCCCGCTTCTTCATCCGGATTCGAGAAGAGATGGGCTTGGCCTACTTCGTCGGGGCCGGACAAGTCCAGGCTCTGGTCCCAGGGCTTTTCGCGTTCTATCTCGGCACCGATCCGGCGAAGGTGGAGCTGGTGAAGGCGGCTTTCCTCGATGAATTGGATAAACTGGGAAGAGACGGCCTTACCGCGGTGGAAGTCGAACGAGCCAAGAAGAAGTTGATCGGCGCGCAACAGATACAAAATCAGAGTAACGACATGTTTGCCTATATGGCGGCGCTCGACGAGCTTTACGGGCTCGGGTTTGATTACTACAAGCAACTGGAACCGAAAGTGAACGCGCTAAGTGTGAGCGACATCAAACGGGTAACGCGGAGGTTTTTTGCCGAGCAATCTTACGTCCTCGCGTTGGTGCGTCCGCCGGCTGAAAAATAGTTTTTAAAAATGGCTGAAGTTCAACGTAGCACTAACGCAGGTGAGATGACGCAGCGCTTTGTCGAGTTCGTCATGATGCACTCGCAAAACGCGGCGCTCTTTCTCGGGCAGATTCCTAATCCGCACTCAGGGGAAGCGGAAGTGAACCTCGAGCTGGCAAAAATGTTTATCGACCAGTTGGTAATGATTCAGGAGAAAACCCGGGGAAACCTCAGCCAGGAAGAAGCGGCAGTCTTGCGGAACGCGCTTTCAAATCTGCAAATGGCTTTTGTCGAGGTCTCGCAGGAAGGGGGAGCGAAACCGATGGCGTCCGTGTCTCCGGCGCCGCCGGGAGCTGCTTCTGAAGGTATGGCGCAGGAGCCAGCGGAGCCACCCCCGGGCGAGAAGCTATCGACCCCGCAGCACGAAGCGGAATCTCGCAAGAAATTTACGAAGAGTTACGGCGCCTAGCGCTACGCTTTCCGCCAGCGCCTGCCGGAGGCCAGTGCGCCCTTTCGGCCGCTCGCGCGCGTATTAAGAAGCGTGACGAATCGACGCAGCGCTTTGGCAGAAGAAAAGAAAAAGATTCCCGATCTCAAGGTGGTGAGCGGCCCGGAGGAAGCCGCCGAGGAAGCCGGCCTGCGCTACGTGAGCGACGACCAGCCCGGTTACACTCGCAAGAAGAACGGCGATGATTTCCAATTCTACGACACCTCCGACAAATTAATCCACGACGAAACCAGGGTTCTGCGAATCCGGCGGCTCGCCGTTCCTCCCGCCTATAAGGATGTCTGGATCTGCCCTTCCGCGAATGGGCACATTCAGGCCACGGGCCGCGACGATCGCGGCCGAAAACAATACCGCTATCACGAACGCTGGCGCGCGGTTCGGGATGAGAACAAGTACGATCGCATGATCGTCTTCGGAAATGCTCTACCCAAAATTCGCCGGCGTCTAAACCAGGACCTCGCCCTCCAGGGGTTGGAGCGGGAGAAAGTGCTCGCGACCGTCGTGCAACTCCTCGAGCGCACCCTCATCCGCGTGGGTAATGAGGAGTATGCCAAGGAAAACAAATCGTTTGGTCTGACAACAATGCGCAACCGCCATGTGGAAGTAACCGGTTCCAAGTTTAGCTTCCGCTTTCGCGGTAAAAGTGGGGTGGATCACGAAGTAGATGTGAAGGATCGGCGCATCGCCAAGACCATTCGAAAACTGCAGGATTTGCCGGGTCAGGAACTATTTCAATACCTCGACGACAAGGGCGAGGCCCAAAATCTAACTTCTCAGGACGTGAACGATTACCTGCGGGAAATCACCTCCGAGAATTTCACCGCCAAGGATTTCCGAACCTGGGCCGGAACTGTCCTTGCGGCGATGGCGTTGAACGTGCGGGAAACTTTTTCCACCAAGAAACAAGCCAAGGCCAATGTGAGAGATGCCGTCGTCGCCGTCTCGAAAATTCTTGGCAACACGCCGGCCATTTGCCGCAAGTGCTACGTGCACCCGGCAGTTCTTGAAACCTACCTCGACGGCAATCTCATCGAAGGGCTGAAGACGAAGACGGAAGAGGCTTTGGAGGAGAATCTGGCTGACTTACGGGACGATGAGATCGCAGTGCTCAAATTTCTGCGTGCCCGTTTGGAGAAGAAAGCAGTCGCTTAAAAAAAGCCGCGCAAATTAATGCGCGGCTCTTTCGAGATCCTTTGCCGTTCTAGGAACCGGCGCGGCGCCGGGCAGCCCAGCGTGCTTTCATCATTTCGCTCAGTTTCTTGCGTCCTGCGGGGGACATCCGTCCACGTCGGCCGCCTCGTTTCGCGCTGCTTTTACTCCCGGAGGTTTTTCCAGCTCTTTGCCGAGCCCAGCGTGCACGTGCAGCTGCCGCAATCTTGGCCCGCGTCGCCGCAGACATGGTGCGACGTCCGCGCTTTTTGCGTCGTCCATTCGAGCTCTTGGTGGAAGCTCCAGCCATTCCGCCCGAAGGAGCCGAGCTACTTCTGCCGCCGCCAAGGATATTAGCCAATCTTTGTTCCATGGAATCAATCTGTCGGCGCAATTGAACAGCTTCTTCCAACCTCTCCAGTGATAAGTCCATGCAGCAGTTCCTAGCAGTTAGTTAGCTAACTGCAAACAAATTCGCGAACTTATCCAGCCGCTATCTTTGAGCTAACGCGGACGCGGACGGGTCGGCGTTGGGGTAGGTCGAATTACTTTCGCTCGACGCGGATTTGTCTTTGCACCAGGGCCAGAAGTCAGTGCGGCTGATTCCTCGGGATACTTTTTCGTGCTGGGCCAGACTAAACGCCAGGGCTGCGATTTCAGCGTGGCAGTCATATCCTGGACGTTGTCGAGAGTGGTCTGTAAGGAGGGGCTAATGGAATTTAGGGTAGATTTTAGCTTCGCCGTCGATCCGCGAAGATTTTCCAGGGTGGCGTCGATATTGTCATTCTTAGTTAAATCGGTGGTTAGCCGTTTAATATTGGCGAGCGAGACGGAGAGTGAACCATCCTCCGCAGTTATCTGATTTAGATGCTCCCCAAAAGTGCGAAACTCGGTCAGAGCTAGAATTAACTGCGAGTTGTCGTCCGTGATGTGACTGAGGTTTTGCGCCGTTGCCTCCAGTTGCTTCAGGGTCGCGGTGGCTTCGATCGCGACCGGCTTGACGACTTCGAGGACGTTCGCGATTGACTCTCCAAAGTCCGGCACCCGCTCTCCGGCAAAAAGCTCCCCGGCGCTGGCACGACCGGAGGCTTCCGTTCCTTCCGTGAAATCGATCGCTGTTTCTCCCAGAAGTCCCAGAGAAATCATGCGCGCTTTAGCATCGCGGTAGAGTAAGGCGCTGCGATCTACCTGCACGTCGATCCGAACTTCAAAGCGCGGTGGTTTCTCCTTCGCCGGCGCGGGGGTGGAGCTGGCCTCCGAGGTGCGCAGGCTCTTGGCGGCGTCTATCGCACGCTGGCTTTCTTCCGGTGAGACCGGAGAATAGAGTTTGGAAACCTGGCCTATTTTCCGGCCTGCCAGCAGAACCGGCGCGCCAAGCTTAATTCCGGCAGCGTTGTCAAAATAGAGGCGATAGGTCACCAGCGGGCGAAACAGTCCGGGGGCACCCAGCAGGATAAGAACGCCGGTGAGCACTACCAGGGTGGCTACTACCAGCAAACCGGTGAGAATTTCGTTACGTCGTAAGCGCATCTTGCGTTCCTTGAAGAATCGGGCCTTTGGTACTTCCGCTCAGGAATTGAGTGACGACAGGGTTAGATGAGTTTTTCAGTTCTTCGGGTCTACCCTGCTCGATAATCTTTCCGCGATATAACATAGCCATACGCGTGCCGATCCGGAAAGCACTGTCCATTTCATGGGTCACAATAATTGAAGTGACCTTGGAAGTCTCCGTCAGGCTAATAATGAGTTCGTCGATGACCGAACTGATGACTGGATCCAACCCGGCGGAAGGCTCGTCGAAAAGAATCAATTCGGGTTCCATAACGAGCGCCCGCGCCAGGCTGACACGCTTGCGCATGCCGCCGCTGAGCTCGGAAGGCATTTTATCGAGCGTGTCTTTCATTCCCACCATTTCCAGTTTTGCTTCGACGACTTCCGCGATTTCAGGCGGCGTTTTTTCCGTTAACTCTTCCAGCGGCAAGGCCACGTTCTCTCGAACCGTGCGCGAACTAAGCAGAGCTGAATATTGATAGACCATCCCGATGTGCTGCCGCACTTGCTGCAGCTTGCGGCGCTTCAGCCGGGTAATCTCGAATTGCTTAAAGAAAACCTGGCCTTCATTGGGCTGGAGGATTCCGAGAATGACGCGCAGGATAGTACTCTTTCCGCTTCCGCTCTGACCCATCACCACCAGCCGGTCGCCCGATTCCACGGCAAGAGAAACGCCACCGAGGACGGTCTTATCTTCAAATCGGAGGTGCACGTCGCGTAGCTCCACCACCTTCGGCATCGCGCTCTTCATGGGAAGAAGACGATGTAGACGATGTTAAAGAGCGTGTCGAAGCCGATGACCGTGGTAATGGCGGTGACCACACTCGAAGTCGTCGCGGTGCCGACGCCGGCCGCTCCGCCGCGCACGCTGAGGCCGCGATAGCAGGCGATGGTGCCGATGAGCAGGCCAAACATGAAGCTTTTCAGGATACCGGTAATGATGTCGCGCATGAGCAACGCGTCCTTCACCAGGTCGATGAAGTAGACGGTGGCAATGTTGAAATACATGCGCGAGATGAAGCAGGTGGCGAGAATGGCCGCGATACTGGAGATGGTGCTGAGACAAGGGCTCAGGGCGAAGAGTGCAATCATGCGCGGCGCTACCAGATAACGGTTCGGCCCGATCCCCATCGCTTCAATCGCTTCTACCTCTTCCGAGACCTGCATTGTCCCCAGCTCGGCGGTGAAAGAAGCTCCGATGCGCGCTGCCAGCATGATTCCCGTGAGCAATGGCCCGAGCTCGCGCGTGAAAGCGATCGCGACCAATCCCGGCACCAGCCTCTCGGTGCCGAAGCGCTGCAGCTGGTAGCCGGTGAGTAGAGCCATGGTGAGACCGAGAAAAAACGAAACCAGCCCGACGAGTGGGATTGAGCCGACGCCGGCGCGTTCGCTGTGACGAAAGAAACTGGAGGCGCGAAAGGGAGCGCGCCCGCGCCGGATGTTATCAAACATCTCGCTCCCGGTTTGAGCGATGAAATAGAAAAGACCGCCGACCAGACGAAAAAACTCGCGGCTGACATGACCAACTCCTTCGACAATCTGCACGGGATTTGTCGTAATCGGCAGATCGGCCGTTTCAGATTGTTCGGGGCTAGCCATGCGGAGAGGGAGGGTGCCTTACTTCGGCGCGACGAAAAAGGGAATTTACATAAATTGACGACAAGATGAAGTGGCTAACCTTTCTCCACCTCGGCTTCCTCGCCTTGATTCCGGTCGGGATTCCAATCTATGCGCAAACTTCTTCGCCTTCTCCAAACATGATTTCTCATAAAATTGCCATGGTGGTGCATGGAGGCGCTGGCACGATCGAGCCCCATAGTATGACACCCGAGCTCGAGAAGGAATATCGCGCCGCCATCGAGAGCGCTCTTCGCGTCGGCACCGGCATCCTGGAGAAAGGCGGTAGCAGCCTGGACGCGGTGGAAGCGGCCGTGCGCCTGCTGGAAGATGACCCTCATTTTAACGCCGGTCGTGGTGCCGACTTCACCAGCGCTGGAACGAACGAGATGGATGCGGCAATCATGGATGGTCGGACTCGCGCCGCTGGCGCCGTTGCCAGTGTGCAACACGTTCGCAACCCGATCACGCTGGCGCGGGCGGTGATGGAAAAATCGAAGCACGTTTTTCTCGTCGGCGCCGGCGCCGAGGAATTTGCCCGTCAGCACAATATTGCCTTGATGGACGCGAAGTATTTCTGGACGCAGCGACGCTGGGACGAACTGCAAAAAGAGAAGGCGGCAGAGAAAGCTGCCGGCGGGGAGAAGCGAGCGGCTGCTCCCGAGGAGCGGCGCCTCGGAACGGTGGGTGCCGTGGCGCTCGATCAAAACGGAAATCTCGCCGCCGCTACATCCACGGGTGGTACCACAAACAAGTTGCCGGGCCGCGTCGGCGACTCGCCTATCATCGGTGCTGGGACATTCAGCGATAACAAATCCTGCGCGGTTTCGTGTACGGGCGATGGCGAGTTTTTCATCCGGGCGAGTGTGGCGCACGAAGTGGCGGTGCTGATGGAGGAACGCCACCTATCCGTGGGGGAGGCGGCTGAAATCGCTCTCGCTAATGCGCAAAAGCTCGGGGGCACGGGTGGCTTAATCGCCTTGGATAAAGATGGCAACGCCGCCCTTCCGTTCAACACCAGCGGAATGTATCGCGGGCAGCTCATGCTGGACGGGAAGTTTGCCATCGCGATTTACAGGGAGCCCTGAATTTGCTTGTGTACGGATGTCGGCTCGGCCGGCCTCGAATGTTTCCCGCCATTTCCATTGTCATTCCCGCGTTTAACGAAGGTGCGCGGCTGGGCGAGACGATCCGCGCGATCTGCGTTTATCTTGCGGAGCACGCGGCCGGCAGCGAGATCATCGTCGTCAGCGATGGCTCAAGGGACCAGACCGCCGCGGTCGCCCGCGAAGTCTTCGGCGAATGTGGAGGGACACCCGCGCGGCTGATCGAGCATTATCCTAATCGTGGCAAAGGCGCGGCGGTGCGGGCCGGCCTCCTCGCCGCTGCTAACGAAATCGCGCTCTTTACCGATGCCGACCTTTCCACTCCGATCGAGGAACTGCCTAAGATCGTTGCACCGGTTGCGCGCGGCGATGCCGACCTGGTCTTTGGTTCACGTGCGCTCGACCGCAGTCTAATCGGTGTGCACCAGCCCTGGCGGCGCGAACAAGGTGGCCGTGTTTTCAATCTGCTCGTGCGCGCCGCCACCGGGCTCCCTTTCTGGGACACGCAATGCGGCTTTAAAAGCTTCCGCATGGCGGCTTGTCGCCCGATCATCGAGGCGGCGAAAATCGACGGCTTTGGTTTCGACGTGGAACTTCTTCTGCTGGCTCATCGGGCCGGCGTGCGCCTGCGAGAGGTCGCGGTGCGATGGAACCACTTCGATGGTAGCAAACTCGATTTCTTCCAGGAGAGCTTTCGGATGTTGCGCGAGTTGATTCAAATCCGCCAACAAGTTAACGCCGGCAGTTACGACGGGGCGCTCGGGCTTTCCCTGCAAGCAAAAACGTCGCGCTCATAGGAACGCGACGTGTTAGAACTTTGGGTGCGGAAGGTTCTCGTTACTTCTTGACGATCTCAGCGTTCTCCAGCATCGCGATCCCGCCTCTCTCCGCCATCTTTCCTTTAATGGTGATGGTTTTCCCGGCGTACTCGGCGAGTTGATCGTTCATCGGTTTATGCGCGCCGACCACGAGGTAAGCCTTGCCGTCGGAAACGACCCCAACCGGGCCATTGCCTTTGATGCATTTGGCGGCGCAGCCGGCGTGCTTATCACCCATGGCGTTGTGATCGACGTAGCACATCATATCGACGACTTCGCCCGTGATTTCCTTGGTCGCGGAAGCGTCGAGATTTTCTTTGCCCGGCTCAGTCGCAAACGCGAACGGAGACAAGGCGACGGCCGTGATAAACCCGGCGGTCACGGCAATTTTGACTGAATGCGGCAGTTGAGAGTTAAACATCAGAGAATCTCTGCCGCTGCACGCGCGGGTCAATCGCCATTGCCCTTCTGGCGATCGATTAGTTGCGCAAATTCCTCGAAGAAATAGCTGGCGTCGTGCGGACCGGGAGCCGCTTCGGGGTGATATTGAACGCTGAAGATGGGGAGGTCACGATGCCGCATTCCTTCCACGGTTTCGTCGTTCAGATTGATGTGCGTCACTTCGATCTCCGGTGGCAGCGATTCGGCATCGACGGCGAAGCCGTGATTTTGCGAAGTGATCGCGACTTTGCCTGAGACCAGGTCTTTCACCGGCTGATTCCCGCCGCGATGGCCAAATTTCAGCTTGAAGGTTCGACCCCCGAAAGCAAACCCGAGCACCTGGTGTCCGAGACAGATGCCGAAGATCGGTATCTTTCCCATGAGACCCCGGACGGCGCGATGCGCGTAAACAAGCGCTTCGGGATCGCCGGGACCGTTCGAGAGGAAAACTCCATCCGGCTTAAGGGCGAGCACTTCCTCTGCGCTCGTCGTCGCCGGCACGACGGTGACCCCGAACCCGCGCTGCCGAAGCGAGCGCAGGATATTGCGTTTCATCCCATAATCGTACGCCACGATGTGATGGCGAATGGGTGGCAATTGCGGCGCGGCATCGCCCGTCTGGCATGACCATTCTACGCTGAGCTCGTTCGTCGGATCCCAGGTGAACTTTTCCGGAGTGGTCACTTCCCGCACAAAATCCATTCCAATGACGCCTTCGCCCGCACGCGCCCGCTCGATCGCTTCCGCCGTCGCCAACTCCGAGGTCAGACAGCCTTTCATCGCGCCTCGGGTGCGCAAATGCCGGGTCAGGGCGCGGGTATCCACCCCTTGCAAGCCGAGCACCTCCCCGCGGCGGAGGTAATCGTCGAGAGATTCTTCCGCGCGCCAACTACTAGGGAAAGCGCACAACTCCTCGATGACGAAGCCGCGTGGATGCGGTTCCGCGCTTTCCTCATCTGCGGCATTGGTGCCGTAGTTACCGATGAGCGGATACGTCATCGCCACAATCTGACCGCGATAGGAGGGATCGGTTAATACCTCCTGATACCCCGTCATCGAAGTATTGAAGCAAATCTCGCCTGTGCGCGTTCCGTGCGCGCCAAAAGACTCGCCGTCGAATACCCGGCCGTCTTCCAGAGCGAGAATTGCGCGCATCGGCCGGCAGTCTCGCGGGGCCTGGTCAGACTTTCAACTCAGCCTTGAAGAGATCGATGACCAGCAATAACGGCGCTGCCGTCTGGGTCTAAGTCATGCCGCGATCGGACGGGCGCGCGTGGGCAAAATGCGCAACCGCCAAACTTCAGACGAGAATCTTGACGACTTCACCGCTGACCGACACAAAATCATCCCGCAGCTACAAACGCAGATCAACCTCACCAACAGAAAAATGAAATATCTCTCGAAAATATCAGCCGTTCTCGCTTTGTCTTTGATCGCGATCTTCGCCGGAGGATGCGCGGGAACTGGAACGATGACATCCAGCCCCGGAGCCGAAAAAGAACGCCTGCTAGCCCAGGCTGGATTCGGGCTCAAAAATATTGGCCAGCCGAAGATGTTGGAGGCCATGGCGAAGTTGCCGGCAAACAAGGTTTCGGCGGTGAAGTTCAAAGGACATACTTATTATGTCTATCCGAAGGGAGAGACGAAACAGGCTTACGTCGGCAGTAAGGCTCAGTATCAAGCTTACCGCGGGCTGTCGCAGGCCAGGGCCGACGAGGCCAGGGCTGCTTCCCAACCGCAGCCCGTCTTTACGGACGAGATCGTCGGGCCGGGTCTTCCCATTCCGGTACGGGTTTACGAAGACTGGAGTCCGTTGCTCGACGCGCAATAGCGCCACGCCCAAGGTTTAGCGCTGCTGCCGGCGGTTTGAGTAGAATTCAGGACCGTCGGCAGCTTCGCTTGGGCGAGATGACTTTTTGCTGTGCGCCCTCTCTCTCCCTGTGTAGAGTCGCCGCCGATGCGAGCCATTTTCCTGCGCGCTGGTCTGCTCTCGATCGGCGTGGTGTTGATCTCGCTTTGTGCCTGCGAAGAACATCATCTGGGCGAATACCCGGAAGTGCAGCGCGACCGCTTGGCGGAGTTGAATGCCGAGAAGCGCCAGGAGCGCTCGTCTGATCACGCGCAGGTGTCGCCCACGCCGGTAAACTTCTTCCCCGCGCAGTCACCGCATTGATCTGATGGCCAAACACACCTACGCGACCTCGCCGCCCAACATCACGACGATGCCGCCGGGAGTGCCCTATATCATCGGCAACGAAGGCGCGGAGCGCTTCAGCTTTTATGGCATGCGCACGATCCTCATCGGGTTCATGACGCAGTTCATGCTGAACAAATCCGGCGTTCTGCAGGGGATGCCTCAAAATGAGGCGCAAGGCTGGTTCCATCAATTCGTCTCGTCCGTGTATTGGATGCCATTCTTCGGGGCGATCCTTGCCGATGGCTGGCTGGGCAAATACCGCACCATTCTCTTCCTCTCGATTGTCTATTGCCTCGGCCATTTCACTCTCGCTTTCATGGATACCAGTTACGGCATCCACTTCGGGCAGAAATGGGTTCTCGGGATCGGGTTGATCTTGATCGCGGCGGGAGCCGGCGGCATCAAACCGTGCGTCTCCGCGAACGTGGGGGATCAATTCGGAGAATCGAACAAACACCTGCTCTCGCGTGTTTTTGGATGGTTCTACTTCTCGATTAACCTCGGATCTTCCTTTTCGATCTGGCTCTGCCCCGTGCTGCTGCGTAGTCCGAACTGGGGACCTCGTTACGCCTTCGGCTTGCCGGGCGTGCTCATGCTCATTGCGACGATCATCTTCTGGATGGGTCGCCGCAAAATGGTGCACGTTCCACCCGCAGGTTTAGGTTTTCTGCGCGATCTCAGAAGCAAAGAGGGCCTGAGCGTGCTGGCGCGAGTCTGGACGATTTTCGCCTTCACCATGATTTTCTGGGCGCTCTGGGACCAGAGCAGCGGCGGCGAGTGGACCTTCCAGTGCCAGAAGATGGACCTGCATTTTCTCGGCATCACTTTCCTGCCGGAGCAGGTAAATGTGGTCAACGGGATATTCATCCTCGCCATGATTCCGTTGTTTAACTACTGGCTATATCCGGGGATTAGTCGCGTGTTTCCACTTACTCCCTTGCGCAAGATTGGCATTGGCCTTTTCCTCACCGCTTTTTCCTTCGTGGTGATCTGGTGGATCCAGCTCCAGATCGATCATGGCGCCCGGCCTAACGTAGGTTGGCAACTACTCGCCTACGTTATTCTCTCGGCGGGCGAAGTCATGGTTTCGATCACGGGACTCGAGTTCGCCTATACCCAGGCGCCCAATCGCATGAAGAGCCTGCTGATGGCGATGTGGCTGCTTTCCGTCGCCCTGGGCAATCAATTGCCTTCCGTCATCAGCTTCCTTATTCCCAGGCTGAAGAGCATGGGGATGAATCTGGAAGGTGCGAACTACTTCCGCTTCTTTACCCTACTGATGCTCGGCGCGTCGATCCTCTACATTTTCGTTTCGCGCTTGTACCATGAGCGGACCTATTTGCAATCGCAGGAGGTGACCTCAGACGAACGCGTAACCGAGCCGTTGCTGGCTGGCGGCACTCCTACCTGACGGTTTTCGCGGAGCTCACGCGAATCCGCCCCTTGCTTCAGTGAGATCCCTCGTCGGCTGCGTGGCCCACCATGACAGTTTTGCGCGTTGCTCGGTGCTGTTTCGGTTTACGTGTTACAGTGCGCACACCGAATGCCTCAGCCGATCATAATCGATATCCCGCACGAGCTCGGGAAAGCTGGCGTGCGGGTGCGCCTCGACGAGGGAATCACTGGAATTGCGGGGGCGATTCCAGGAGTGGGGCAGGTTACTCACAATTGGGAAGGTGATACCATGCACTTCACGCTGGCGACACTCGGTCAGACTATGCGCTGCCGCGCCACTGTGTTCGAAGAGAAGGTTCACGCGGAAGTCGATTTGCCGCCGATGCTGGCGCTGTTTGGACAGAAAGTGCGCGAGGTGTTTGGACGAGAGCTACCAAAGCTCCTGAAGTAGCGAGGCGTGCAGCTTCACCCTTCGGCAATAGACTACCCGATGCTTCCGCCGATGCCCGCGCCCATTGCGGAATGATATTTCGCGGTGATTGAGCAGGCCGAGATAAACCTGCCTCCGCTCTCGGAGGTTCAACCGAAATTGGAATAAATCGCGTCGGCCTCTCCGCCGGTTCAGCGTTCTCTTCGCGCCACGCTTTTTCTTTCCACGCTACCGTGCGCGCTATTTACAGGCCGAAGCGGACGTCGCAAACTCCTCGATGCCCAACCTAGCAACCTGGTTGCGACGCAGTGACGAGAAATATTTCGCACCGTTCTTCGCCCGCCATTCGACGCTGACAATCTGGAACGCGGCGGAAGGAACGGGCTCGCTTGAGACCGCGGATGGTTTGCTGCTGAGCGGTGGCCGCGATATCGCGCCGGAATTTCTCCGCCAGCCCATTCCGGATCCTTCCCCGATCGAGGAGGAGACAGATGCGCGACGCGACCAGTGGGAGTTCGAGGCGATCGCGAGCATGATGAAGCGCGGTCTTCCGATTTTTGCGATCTGCAAAGGGATGCAAACCCTGAACGTCGCGCTGGGCGGCACTCTACACCTCGACATTGCTGGTCATAACGGGCGCGAAATGAAAGATGCGGACGTTCAAATCTTGCGCACCGATCAATACGCGCAGCACCGCTTTGCGCAGGTGAACAGCTCGCATCATCAAGCGGTAGCTGGCCTGGGTGAAAAGGTGGAGGTGGAGGCTTGGTGCGCGGAAGATGACGTGATCGAGCAAATCCGGGTGCGCGATTATCCCTTTGCGCTCGGCGTGCAATACCATCCGGAACGCGGGACAATTTACGATGCTCTCTTCGAGGACTTCTTTGCCCGGATGCCGTAACGGAACCTTGCTTTCGTGCCCGCGTTAGACGGAACGTATTTCATCGAACGACCGCACCGCAAAATAGTATCGCGTGGCCTAGCGCTCCGTTATCCTGAGCAAAGCGAGGACCTGGCGAGGGCCTGATTTTCGGTTTGCAGTGCTGCAGGGCCGCCAACACCGGCTTCGTCTTCATCGCTCAAGCTGTCGGCGTGAGGTCCCTCGCCGTCTGCGCTGCTCGGGATGACAGAGAAAGCGCGCTTACACTCCGCGTTGGGCGGGGGGCCAGATGAACTTGTGCAACTGGAGCTGGAACCGGACGTCGAGCGCATCGGCCAGAATCCAGTCGACGATTTCGCGTGGTTCGATTCTGCCAAAGATCGGTGAGAAGAGAACGGCGTGGCAATGCGCCGGGAGATCATATTCCCGGACCTTTTCACGCGCCCATTCGTAGTCCGTACGCGAGCCGAGCACGAACTTGACCTCGTCGTGCGCGGTGAGATGCGGGATATTCGACCAGAGGTTGCGTTCGCATTCGCCGCTGTCGGGCGTTTTTAGATCCATGATGCGGTGCACCCGCGGATCGACCGATGAGATATCGAGCGCTCCGCTCGTTTCCAGAAGCACGGTCTTGCCCTGATCCGCGAGCGCGCGCATCAGCGGCAGCACATTTTTCTGTAGCAACGGTTCTCCGCCCGTGACCTCGACCAGAGAGCAATCGAATTTCGCGACCGCGGCCACAATATCTGCAATGCTTTTCTTCTCGCCCTCGTAAAACGCGTACGCCGTGTCGCAGTAAGTGCAGCGCAAATTGCAAAAGGTCAGGCGCACAAATACGCACGGCTTTCCGACCCACGTGCTCTCTCCCTGCACTGAGAAATAGATCTCGTTAATCGTCAGAGTTTGCGCAGGCTCGACGTCGGTCAGGCTCATGGAAAGTGGAGAAGCAGGCGAATGGCGAACCATAGCATCACCGCGGCCGTGATCGCCTCGGTCGCGACCTGCCAGGCAGGTGTAGAAAAAATCCGCGCTCCTAGTTTCACGCCACTGCAGAGGACGATACCCCAGGTCAAGGCGCCGAGCACCACTACCCCGGCGAGGGCGAGCGACTGGCGAACGCC
>JBDTXE010000005.1:0-24446 GCA_040006335.1 Verrucomicrobiota bacterium
CCTTCCGCACGGACAACCAACAGGAATTCAAGTATCGCAGACTTAACGGTGCGGCAGTGGATTATCTGGAGTATCGCGCCGGGGCGGGGATTACTTACTCACCCACCAATCGTATCGCTCTGGATGTAAGCGGCGGTTACTCAATCCAGCGACAGTTCAATTTCGAACGCGCGGATACCGATTTTCGCACTGATCCCGCACCTTACGTTCGGCTGGCGTTCAAAGCGCAGTTTTAGGAGCGAAGGTCGAGCAGCGGCGTTTTCAGGCAGCGAGCGAGAGATCTAAGGGAACATCTCGTCAAGTTTGCGAGCGGATAACTGGCTGCCGTGAATCTTGAGGCGCCCGGTCACGGTTGCCCAGACGCCGGAGAGACGGTGATTTGAGAGTGCGACCCAGTCTCTGTCGCTGGCGATAAAGGTGACATCCGGGTGTGCAATGGCCCCGCGGCCCTGTCGCGCCACCCCATTCTCCACCTCTATCCACCATTTTCCTCCCTGCGGTCCGCTCAGATCGAATTGAAAGCGGAGGTGAACCCCACGAGCGCGCTCCGGGCGAAAACTGTCCCGCATTCCATCGAACACGTCCTGCGGGATGCGATTTTCCACTTCCGCCGCTGGCAAAAGAGCCACGAGGAAACAGGAGAGGATCAACGCAAAAACCTTCCGTCCCCGGCGCTTCCTGGCGGTGCTCTCAAGGCGTCGACGCCCAAATGTATTTTTCATTCTTCGATGCGTTTTAGGAGGACGGCGGCGCCGACAAAAGTAACAACCGCGCCGAAAAGCAAGATGATCAGATCCATGCCGTAGTAGGCGGGTCCCGCGCGATAAAGATTTACCAGCCGAAAAGCGCGGCAGAAGTGGGTCAGCGGAAAAATCTCGGCCACCCATTGGATGAATTTCGGCAGCTGCCGCAAAGGCGCGAACGCTCCCGAAAGCACAAACACCGGCAGTAGAAAGAAAACCGAAAATTGGATCGCCTGGGTTTGCGAGCGCGAGAAGGCGGAAATAAGCAACCCAAGTCCGAGGGAGCAGACCAAGAAAAGCAGGCAGATCACGGCAAGCACCGGGATGTCGTAGAACTGCACCTGGAAATGGTAGGCAGCAAGCAGGATGATGATCACCACGATCACGGCGGAAATGGCGAGGTAGGGGATGATTTTGCCCAGCACGATTTCACTACGGCGCAGCGACGTCACCATCAATTGATAGAGCGTGCCCGACTCCCGCTCGCGCGCGATCGTGCAAGCCATGAGCGTCACCGTCACCAATTGCAAGATCAGTCCGATGATCCCGGGCAGGACGTAATCGATAAAGCGCGTTTTGGGGTTGTAGAGCACGTGCGGTTTCACTTCCCAAGGTGTCATCGCGGAGGTGAATTGCTTGCGCACCTCCGGTGGCAGATCCTTCGCCAGATCGAAGACCTCCACCGGCAGGGCGTCGATCATGTATTGGCGTTCGCCCATTTGGAATTCGCCCAGCGTTTTTTGCAACGAACCCTGGAGAGCGTCGCCGGTATTAGTGTCGCTTCCATCGACGTAAAATTGCAGCGGCGTGGGATCGCCGTTTGCCAGAGTTTCGCTCCAGCCGGGGGGGATCACCAGCGCGGCTTGCACATGCTGACCGAGGAGGTCGCCGGCATCCTTCGTCTCCGTCGCCGATTTTCGCCAGGCAAAGGACGAGTTTTTCAGCGCCAGATCGATGAAGCGCTGGGTGCGCTCCGTCGCATCACGGTTGATGAGCAAGGCTGGCGCGTTCGTCGGCTCGCCGGCCTCAAAAGCATGGCCGAAAATGAGGGTAAAGAGCGGGGGCAAGATCAGCAGGAGGACGAGGACGCGGCGGTCCCGCAGGATGTGCAGGAACTCCTTGCGCGCCACACTCATCACCGCGGTCGGGGAGAACGCTTTCATTCTTCGCTTGCCCTCTGCAGGATCTCCTCAGGCAAGGTACGCTCGACCATCTGCATCGGTTGCAACATGGCGTCGTAGCCTTGTGAGTAGGCCGTGAAAACGTCTTCCATATCCGGTTCAACGAAGCGATCGCCTTTCCAGTGGAGATCGGCGAAGGGCCAATGTGTCTTCCAATGTGCGAGCAACTGCTCCGGCTCAGCGGCGTAAACGCGCAGACGACCGCTGCGGAGGGAAACGCCGAGCACGCCTGGGGAAGTGCGCAGTCGCAGCAGTGCCGGCATCACTGGCTCTATGCTCAGCTCGAGCAGCCGCGATTTGATCGAGCGAATCAGCGCCTGCGGCGGTGCCTTTGCCAGGAGGCGGCCTTGCTCCAGAAAACCGACCTCGGTGCAGCGCTCGGCTTCATCCATGTAGTGAGTGGTCACGAAAATAGTGATGCCCCGGCTGCTCAGATCGTAGAGCAGATCCCAGATCTGCTGGCGGTGGACGGGATCGAGCCCCGAAGTTGGCTCGTCCAAAAATAGCAGCGGTGGCTGATGGATAATGGCGCAGCCGAGTGCGAGCAATTGCCGCATGCCGCCGGAGAGCGCGCCTGCCGGAGTGTCGCGTTTCGCTTCGAGATCGATCAGGCGCAACACCTCCGCCATGCGTTTGGTGAGATCGCGGCCGGGGACGCGGTGAGCGCCTGCGAAGAAGCGGAAATTTTCTGCCACGGTCAGGTCCCGATACAAGCTGAAGCGTTGGGCCACGTAACCGAACTTCGAGCGGACGGTTTGCCGTTCTCGCCAGACATCTGCGCCAACGATGGTCGCTTTCCCGCGCGTCGGTCGGGTGAGCCCGCAAAGCATTCGGATGGTCGTAGTTTTGCCGGCGCCGTTCGCCCCCAGAAAACCGAAGATGGTGCCGGCCGCAAGATCAAAAGTGAGGCTTTCCACCGCCGCGACGCGACCGTAGCTCTTGCCCAGCGCACGCAGGGAAATCACCGGACCACTCATTGTCTCCCTATTCCTTCGGCGGCGGAGGATTTGCAACCTTCCACGCCTCGCTTCAACTTCGCCCCATGCGATCTCCGATATTTTCCTGCCTGGCTTCTCTCTTTCTTGGCGCGAGCGCTTTCGCCGCCGACCCGGTGGCGGAGCTGAGCAGCTTCTCCGTTTTTAATAACATCGATCTGGCGCAGCTGGCCAAAGGCGGGGTCAAGACCGCGCATGGCCCGCAGCTGCCAAACCCGCGCTACCTTTCGGTGCAAAGCTGCTACATCGTGCCGGGCCCGCCCGCGCCGCACCTCGAAGCCATTCAGCGATGGACGCCGCTGGCTCATCGCGAGTTGCGCGTCTGGATTCAGCAGGACGTGCCGGCGCGCTCGCCCGAAGCGACGTTTGCAAAGATCAAGTCGGCTCCCGATAACTCGGCTACGCGCGCTTTCACCACGGCGACGACGAAGATGTCGAACGATCTGCAATTGAGCCGCGCCGAAGCCGCGAAGTGGAATCCCGCCAACGCTAACGGCGGCCTGGGCGGAGGCGTCGGCGATTTCTGGATGGGAGTGCTGGCTGGCCGAGCGCGCGCTTTTACCAGTGGCGGGACTTCCGCGCTCGCTCCATACGACCACAGCAGTCCCGCCTTGCGCGCCGGCGATGAGCTTAACGGTCTATTGCGCGAGCAGGGAAATATCCGCAAGCAATTCGGCAGCTTCCTCGACGGCACCGGCATTGGGCGAGGGGCGGGATCGATCCGGGCTGATCAGTATTGGCAATTGCAGCAGGTGGACGATAGCGCGGCCGTGACTTTGGGAGCCTTCTACAGTCGCAACAGCGCCACTGGTGCTCAGGGCGCCGATGTGACCTACTACGCGAGCGGTGGTTTTTATACCGGTCTTTCGCTTTATCAACTTTGGCCGGTCGAGATCAACGGGCAGCCTTCTACGTTGGTCTGGCGCGGGGACATGACTTCTTCAGGCTCGCTCGCGGGCCTGCACGGAATGGAAAAGCTCGCCTCGGAATCGGCCATGATGAAAGATGTCGGCCGCGCCGTGAACCTGCTGCTGAAAGATACCGCACGCTAACGAGACTTATGCATTGGCGTTTCCTTTCGCTCGCCCTGAGCGCGCTTCTCCTCACGGTGGGCGCTCGCGCGGCCCAAGTCTGGCCGGGTGAGTTCGAGCTGACCCAGACCTACGTGGGAGAAGGCAGTGTCGAGCGCGACCCGCAGCGACGGGTGGGGGACTTCGAGGAAAACAACACCCTGCTACATCTGGTCTTCACCCCGAGAATCAAACTGGGGGTTTTGCGTCTGGGGGTCGAGTATGAGCGCTTTGGCTTTGGCCTGAGCGGAAATGCCGCCCTGCCGGATCAATTGCAATCGTTGGCGGCCGTCGTTGGGCTCGACACTCAGCTTTCGGATTCAATTCTCGTCAGATTGGAAGCGCAGCCCGGTTTCTACGGCCAGGAAATACAAAGCAACGATTTCAACGTCCCGTTTCTACTCGGCGGCACCTATATCTATAGTCCGGATTTGCAGCTGGTGTTGGGAGTGGGCGTCAACGTCGAAAACAAATATCCTGTCCTTCCTGGCGGGGGCGTCCGCTGGAAGATCGCGCGTGGCTGGGTCCTGAACGCCATCCTGCCGGCGCCGCGGCTGGAGTATGACTGGAGCCGAAGTGTGACGGTTTATCTTGGGGCCAACATCAAGGAGACGAACTTCCGGTTGAACGAGAACTTCGGGACCATGCGCGGCCGGCCACGTCTAAACCGCGCTGAGCTCAGCTATAACGAAATAAGAACTGGAGCCGGCGTCGACTGGAAAATTGCGGATTGGCTGGCTCTAAATCTCGAGGGCGGCTATCTGCCGTATCGCACCTTCGATTTTTACCGCGCCGACATCCGATACCACCAGGACGGTGGCGCGCCTTACGGAATGATTTCATTCCACGGCGCGTTTTAATCGTTTCCTCGCAGCGCGACGGCGAGCTCAGCGCAGGGTTCGATCGAGACGACCGATTTTGCGTGCTTCCGGCCACCACTTCGCCACCCCAAGCACGACCAGCAACGTTCCGATCCCGCCTCCCACGACCGAAATAACAGGACCGAAGAGCGCCGCCGTCAGTCCCGACTCCAAAGCGCCGAATTCATTAGAGGTTCCGATAAAGATGTTGTTCACCGCCGAGACACGCCCGCGCATTTCATCAGGCGTGACCAATTGCACAATCGAGCCGCGGATGATCACGCTCACACTGTCGAATGCCCCGAGGAGGAAGAGCATCGCGATCGAAAACCAGAAGGTGCGAGAAAGGCCGAAAAGAACGGTCGCCACCCCGAACCCGGCCACGCACCAGAGCAAGGTTACGCCGGCGCGCCGCATCGGCGGCAGATACGCCACCACCAGCGCCATGATGAACGCGCCGATCGCCGGCGCTGCTCGCATCCAGCCGAGGCCGATTGGGCCGACATGCAGGATTTGATCGGCAAAAATAGGGAGGAGCGCCACCGCTCCGCCGAGTAGAACGGCGAACATGTCCAGCGTGATTGTGGCCAGAATGACCTGTTTGCTGAGCACGAACCGCGCGCCAGCCACCAGGCTGAGCCAGGCTGATTGCGTCTCACGTTTCCCTTTCCGAAACGCGCGCCGAATCGGGATAATCGACAACAGAAAAATGGAGGCCGTCACCGCGTCGACAAAATAGACGCAGGCGAAGCTGATATGCGCGACGAGGAAACCGCCGATGGCAGGCCCGGCCACGGAGGCGACCTGAAAGATGCTGCTATTCCAAGTCACGGCGTTGGCAAAAGCGTCGCGTGAAACCAAGGTGGGAAAAAAAGAACTGCGAGCGGCCCACGAGAAGGTGCGCGCGATGCCGGAGACAAGGAGAAGGAGGTAGATCAGCGGGATCGAGCGGTCCTCGAAGTGAAATTGGCTCCCGTGTCTTTCGAACACGGCAGCGATGCGAGCGAGCCAATCGTTCCCGCTTTGCAAAGCTGGCCACGCCGGTAACGCCAGATGCTTCCAGGAGAGAAACGCGAGGCCGATGGAAGTGAGGACAGTGAAGGACTGGGCAATGACAATGATATGCTTGCGGCTATAGCGGTCCGCGAGATGGCCCGCTAGGAGTGAGAGCGATACCACCGGAATGGCGAAGACCAGGCCGACTAAACCCAGGGCCGTGGCAGAATGGGTGCGGGCGTAGATTTCCCACTCGACTGCCACGGCCAGCATCTGGCGGCCCGTGAGGGAGAGCAAATTTCCGCTCATGTAGAGAGTGAAGTCGCGAAACCGAAACGCGGCGTAAGGATCGTGTCGCGGTATCGACCCCGCAGGTTTCGCAGTGATTTCCTCTTCGGGCTCCATCTTGGCGGCGCGTCGTGCGCGACAGGCTAGCCGCGACCTTTGCGCGCGCAATCTCGCGCCGCATCGCAGCGTTTGCGCTGGGTGGTGCAAGAGCACTTGCCATCCGGCGACGGCCGTGTAGGAGCAGGGCGATGACAGAAACAGCGACGGGTTACTCGCGCAGCAACCCTTTCCCGGGCCAGATGCAGGTCAACCAACTTTTGAGCGGAGAGGATTCGGAAAAGGAGACACGGCACCTCGAAGTCTCGCTAAATGGTTCCAATTTTTCCTTCGAGCCGGGAGATTCTATGGCGGTGTATGCGACTAACGATCCACAGCTGGTGGAGGAAATCATTCGCGCGCTCCATGCCACCGGCGACGAGAAGGTCCCCGCCGGCAAAGGTGTTCCGATCGCGCTGCGTGAGGCGCTCCTGCGCTTCTACAGCATCACCGTGCCCACGCCGAAATTTCTGAAAGCGATCGCGGAGCGGGCGGCGGCGTCGCCGTTGCTGCACGAGCTGCTCGACCCCGCGCGCAAACTCGACCTGCAGCAATATCTCTGGGGCTTGGAAGTCATCGATTTCCTCCTGGAACATCCTTCGGTCCATTTCACCCCGGCTGAGTTCGTGGGTTTGCTAACGAAGTTGCAGCCGCGTCTTTACTCGATCGCCAATAGTCTGCGCGCGTTTCCCGATTCGGTGCACTTCATCGTGGACGTGATTCGTTATGAATCCCATGGGCGCGCGCGCACCGGCGTTGCGTCGTCTTTTTTGGCTGACCGTTGCGATGGCAAACCGGTGCCTGTTTATCCCACCTCGGCGAAGCACTTCCATCTGCCATCGAACGACGCGGACATCATCATGGTCGGACCCGGGACCGGCATCGCCCCTTTCCGCGCCTTCCTCCAGGAGCGTCAGGTGCTTGGCGCTTCCGGCCGGAACTGGCTCTTTTTTGGCTCGCAGCGAGAGCGTTGTGATTATTATTACGGGGACGAATTTGCCGACTTGAAGAAGGAAGGCATTCTCACCCGGGTGGACTGCGCCTTTTCCCGGGACCAGGAGCACAAGGTGTATGTGCAAAACCGGATGCGGGAAAACTCCGCGGAACTTTGGCACTGGCTCGATCAGGGCGCGCAGTTTTATGTCTGTGGAGATGCCAGCCGTATGGCCAAGGACGTGGATGTGGCCTTGCGCGACATCGTCCAGGAACAGGGCAACCGCTCCGTCGAGGAAGCGAATGCCTACGTCGAGCAGATGAAAGTCGACAAGCGTTACAAGCGCGACGTTTATTAAGAGCGGTGGCTTGTAGCGCGGTCTATGACCGCTGAGTCCCCATGGTCCGCTAGGTAAATTCGACGGTCATAGACCGCCGCTACAGAACCAAAGGATTTTGAAACTGTTCTAGACGAGTGCGGCTGAGGCCGACGCTTTTGAGCGCTGGCGCCAGGCAAAGACCAGACAAACAATCCAGGCGACGGCGCAAGCGATGGCAATCGCGCTTCCGTAAATAAGCCACGCTGGCCGGTAAGTAAGAGTAAGCGTCCCGCGGGCGTGGGCGGGAACTTCCACTAACGGAATGAGTCCGCGGAGGCTACGAACCGTTAGTTCCCGGCCGTTGAGATCGGCGCGGTAACCGGGAAAGAAAGGCCGCGAAAAGCTCAGTGACGTTGGCTGGCTGCCTGCCGCCACGCTGACCTTTACCGTGTTCCTGGATTGGACAATGTCGCTCACCGCGATGGTTTCCTGGGGAGCGGGCAAATTCACCTGGCGCACCGCAAGGAGTGGCGGCCCGCGGCGATGGAAAACGCGACCTTCACTGGTGTTGGCGAAGAGCTGCCATTCGTTAGTTGGCCGCGGAACATATGGATATTCGCTCGCGACGATCACGCCGTCGATTCCGATCTCTGCGAGTAAGTGGCCAGTGCTCGCTTCGTTCCCCAGCAGCCACTGTCCCATGCTGGGATCTATTTCCCCGTGAATGGAAGTGGCAAATTCCCTCGCCACGCCGGCGGGACGGATCGGGCTATAGCCGTTGATGAAGTGAAGCCCGGCCCAAAGTGGCGTGCTGCCCGGCCGCACGGTCTGGCCGACCGAGTCACTTCTGGCCGGAGTTCGATAGGCGTTTTCGGGAGGTGGATAGAGGCTAAGGTAGAGGCGATTGCGATCCAAGGGGGAAACGTTGAGCAACGCCTGCGAAAAAGGATACTTCGGCACGCCGCAGTTCGGAGGAATGCAGAGATAAGTCGCCAGCAACGCGGCCAAGACGACGGCGACCGGCGCCCATTGGCGCAGAGCGCGGCTTTGAAAGCAGTCGAGGCCCAGCCAAGTCAGAACCAGGAATATCAAAATGGACGAGAGAGGATTCTGATACGGTCCTCCGAAGTGGAAAATCCGCGCCGAGATGGTTGTGGCCAGAATGAGAGCGAGGGCGATTCCGACTGGTTGGAGCGCGCGGCTAAAGAAATGGCCGATGAAGGTCTTTCTCGCCCGCGCTCTCCCGTCACTCCAGGATAACTCGAGCGCTTCCGCGGCGCCTAACGCCATGATCAGATGAAAAAGTGGCAGCCAGCGGAAACTCCAACGGAACATTCCGGCGGTGGGAAGCATGGCGGCGATAAAGACGAGCAGCAGTAGGACAAAGTCCCAGCCGATTCTCTTCCAAGTCGCGCGCGCGTTGGCGATGAACGCAGCCAGAAGCGCGGCGGGCGGCACCAACCCGCAGGCGAGTTCGGCGCCGGTGTGACTCGCCAGGCGTGAGGAAAAATCGGGCCAGTTCACGGTCCAGGCGGGCAACACGAGAGCGGGCCAGGCGTTCCAAGGGACGACCCATTGATAATGCGCTGCTGGATCCTGCGTAGCCCGGGCCGACCCTTGCACATAAGCGAGGAGCGCCAGCCAGGCGGGTGCGGCCAGTCCCACTCCAAGGGCGACACCGAGGAGTAAGGGCATAAGTATCGTTAGCCGACGGGCCGCGACCAGCGATCGTATCCCAAGCCAGAGCAACACCAGAGCAAGCATCAGGACGGTATAGGGAAAACCGCCGGTGATCAGGAGATAGACAAACGGCGCCGGCCAGAGAAAACGCCACCGAGAACGCGCCGGATCAAGCGCGCGTTCCGCTCCCCACCAGGCCCACGGCAACCAGGCGAAAGCGCCCAGCGCGCCCAGCCAGTCGGTCGCTCCCCAACAGATGATCCAGCCGTTGAGTGCGGCCACCATCGCCACCAGGAGAGAATTAGGATTCGAGAGATTGCGGCCACGAGCCAGGATGAAAGCACCGGCGGCCAGAACCATGAGATGGGCGATGGAAAGCGCGGCTGCCTGTTGCGAAAAGAACAGGGGAAACTGCCAGACCGCGACGATAAGCGCGTTCATGAAAACCGAGAAAACGCCGTACTGAAATTCGCCCGCGAGATTGCCGCAGACCCAGGAGTACGGCGTCAGCAGCGGGAATTCGCCGTGCGACCACGCGCGGGCCATATCAGCGCAAACCGGCAGAATCGAGATTTCGTAGTCGTCGTTCCAGAAGATGAGATGATCGTGCGCGAGCAGGAGGAGACAGAAGAGCAGGGTCAGACCCGCCGCCGCGAGCGCGCCGGCCAAATTATGCCGGGGTCGCGCGCGTGCTCTCGCTGCGATGGATGGGGCCGGATCGGTCACGAGTCCCAATTGACCCGACCTAAACCACCACGGGTTCACCTTCGGTCATCGCCAGAATCTTTTCGGCGATGCCGGCTGCCTTGGCACAAGCGAGAAGGCGCGCCAAGGGCTCATCCAGCGGTTCATAGCCCAAGCGAAAACTGCCGTAGTGCATGGGGATTAGCTTCCGCGCCCGCAATTCCTTAAAGGCTTTGACGGCTTCCTCCGGATTCATATGAACCTCACGTCCACTCGGTGGTTCGTAGGCGCCGATCGGCAAAAGGGCGATGTCAATTTTATGGCGATCGCCAATTTCACTGAACCCGGGAAAGTAAGCGCTGTCGCCGCAATGAAAAATGGTGCGGTTCTGTGTTTCGACGACGAAGCCGCCAAAACCGCGATGCGAGTCGGCCAAAAATCTGGCGCCCCAGTGATGACAAGGCGTGAGGGAAACACGCAGCGGCCCGAGGTCGATGGTCTGCCAGTCATCCAATTCGTGCACGATGTTGAAACCAAGATCGGTGACCAGATTCCCCACGCCCCGCGGCACGACGATGGGTTGATCGGCGGCAACTTTGCGCAGCGTGCGACGATCCAGATGATCGAAATGCGCATGCGTCACCAGAACGAGATCGATGTCCGGCAGATGATGCAGCTCAAAGCCGGGCTGCTTCAGCCGCTTGATCACCTTGAGCCACTTCGCCCAAATCGGATCGATCAGGACATTTATCTCGTGCGTCTGCAGGAGAAAGGAGGCGTGCCCGATCCAGGTGATGCAGAATTCGCCAGGCCGCAGAAGCGGAAAGCGCGGCGCGACCCGGGTGCCCGAACGCTTGGTGAAAAGCGAGGGAATTAAGACTTCGGAAAGAAAATTGCGCCGGTGCCACGCCATCCCTGGCTTCAGGGTCACGCGCGTGGATTTTTTGTTCCCGGCGCCATTTGAGCCACTCTGGCGGACGACGCGCGTTTTTTTCGAAAAAGGAATCGGCACTCGGCGGCAAGCATATAAGCTGGGCCCCGTAGTTCAAAAATTATTGCCGCGATGAATCGGACGACGTTAGAGACCGCCGGGGAGTAGCCGCGCATGCGGCGACCTTTCGTTGGCCTTAGCCTGGCGGCGGCTGCCGGGATCGCCTTGGCAGACAACGTCCCGCCGGCGGCGATGGTGGGTTTGCTTTGCGCCATTGCTCTCGCGCTCGCGGCCATGCGCTGGTCGTCGACTCTGCTCGTGCTCCTGGCTGTGAGCGCGGTTTTCTTTTGCCTGCATGCTTCCCGCCGGTCGGGCACCCCGGCGGATGCCCTGCTCCAGTTAACGGGAAATAGCGTGACTGCGGTCTCCGCGGTGGGTCAAGTCGCTAGCGAACCCAAGATCGAAAACAGCGGCGACGCGACCTTTCTGCTGCAATTGCGTTCCATCTCGCGTGAGGGTGCGGCCCTGCCGGCAAGTGCGCTGGTGCGGACACGTTGGCGGGGAACAGCGGAAGTGGGCGACCGCTTAGCGCTCTTCGGCACCCTCCAATTAATTTCGCCCCCGCGGAATCCGGGTGAGTTCGATCTGCGCGCCTACCTGGCGCGGCGCGACGTAAGGCAATCGCTCATGGTGCGCTATCCAGAGAACGCACACGTCGTTCAAAAAGGAAACGTGTTTTCTCTCCGGCGCGCAGCCAGTAACGCCCGGAGCTGGATGCAGCAGACCCTCAGTCGCGATTTGGAGAGTTCCCCTGAGACCGTGGCAATGATCTGTGGCACCGCGCTCGGATTGCGCCATCAGACACCCGACGACATCGAAGAGCCGTTCCAGCAGACCGGCACCCTGCATCTGTTTGCGGTGGCCGGTCTCCATGTGGGAATGGTGGCGAGTCTGCTCTGGATCGTGGCCAGCGTGCTTAGAGTGCCGCGCAAAATCGCCACGGGTGTGATCATCCCGCTGTTGTTTTTTTATGCCGCTGTCACCGGGCTGCATACTGCCAGCATTCGCGCTGCGCTGATGGCGGCGATTTTGCTCGGCGGAACCTTCTTCGACCGCAAAGTCTTCGCCCTAAACAGCCTCGCGGCCGCAGCGTTTCTCATTCTCCTCTGGGATTCGCATCAGCTTTTCACCAGCGGCTTTCAACTCTCATTTGCGGTGGTTGGCACCATCATCATGCTGACTGAACCGGTCAGTCACTGGTTGCATCAGCGGACGGCGCCCGACCCATTTCTGCCGCGCTCGCTCCTTACTCGGCCGCAACGCATTGTCGGGCAGTGCGCCCATCATCTCTGGAATGGGACGGCCGTTTCCCTGGCGGCGTGGGCGGGCTCGTTGTTCCTGATCGTTTGGTATTTTCATCTGCTCACGCCCGTCTCTCTTCTGGCCAACCTCGTCATTGTGCCGATCGCCTACTTCGTCCTCGCGCTGGCCATGCTGTCGATCGTAAGCGCACCGTTCTCCACCGCCCTCTCGATTGTGTTTAACAATGCAAACTGGGCCCTGTCACAGCTTGTTCTGGGGATCGTTCACCTTTTCGCCGCGGCTCCCGGCGGGCATGTCTATCTCGCGCATCCGGGAACGTCGCGGCCGGCTATTGGCATCACTGTGCTCGATGAGGGCGCCGGCGCTGCTGCTCACCTCCATTGCGGCCATTTCAATTGGATGATCGACTGCGGTCCGCAGAGGACGTATGAGCGGACGCTCAAGGCCTACCTGCACGATCGGGGCGTGAATCGCCTTGAAGGCATGCTTCTCACCCACGGCGATGCAAAACACATTGGCGGGGCTGCCGCTGCCGTTATCGATTTCGCACCCCGCGAGATTTACGATAATCCACTGGATGTCCGCTCGCTCATTCAGCGAAGGTTTCGCGCCGCGTTACAATTCGAGCGTCTGAGCAGCCGGTCGGTCGCGAAAGGCGATCGCCTTTTCCTCGGCCACGAAATTTCTGCTGAAATCCTCTATCCTCCCTCCACCGCGAAGGTAAAGAAGGCGGATGACGCCCCGGTGATTCTACGGGTGGCAATCGACGATGGGCCTAGCATTCTCTTCGAATCCGACGCCGGCGCCGCAGCGGAAGCGGCGCTGATTACTGCGGGAGTGGAATTGCGCAGCGATATCCTGGTGAAGGGACAGCACGTTTCCGGTGGCTCCGGAACGGGACCGTTCCTCGACGCGGTGAAGCCCAGATTGATTATCGCAACCTCCAGCGCGATGCCCATGCGGGAAACGATCGGGAGGGAATGGGCCGAGGAAGTCGTGACGCGTGGGATCAAACTCTTCCGCCAGGATGAAACGGGTGCCGTCGAAATCGATTGCGCTGGCGGTCAGTGGCGCGCCCGCGCTTATCTCACCGGCGAAACTTTTCGCAGCGACAAACGATAGATTTCCCGCGTCGCGAATTTTTGTTCGAAAGCAGTGGGCGGCAGCGCGAGAGCGTCTGGCATCACCGAAAAAATCGGTTGGGCGGACAGAACCCCTTTCATTTCCCGAAAGTAACCGACGTCATCGGTGGCGACGTGGCAAAGGCCGTCCGCTCGCAGTGCGCCGTGGATCAATCGAAGAAAGGATGCGGTAAAAGTGCGCCGCCGATGATGACGCCGTTTGGGCCAGGGATCGGGAAAGAGAAGGTAAAACGCGGAAACACTTCCCGGCGGGATAAGATGGATGAGGGCGTCGAGAATATCGCACCGGACCATCCGCGCGTTCCCGAGCTCTGCTCGCGCCATCTTACGGCAGGAACTGCGCACCCGGCCACGCAGGTTTTCGACGCCAAGAAAATTTCGCTCCGGAAATTGCGCAGCCACGCGGGCGAGAAAAGTTCCCTCGCCGCAGCCCAGGTCTACCTCGGTAGAGGCCTCTCGTGCAAAGATTTCCCCGAAAGAAGGCGGCCCGGCAGAGGGTTCGAGAATCACCTCGTGCCGCGCTTCGTCCGGGCTCAATGTGCTCTTCCCGCGCATCCATCGAATCTAATCGAGCGAACAACTTCACAAGTGCGCTGTCTCATTTCTCAATGAAAACTCTCGTCTCGCTGTTCCTCGGCCTGTTTATTGTTCACGTATCGTTAGGGCAGGAGGCTGCGGGAGTGCGCACGGCTCTCTTTGCCGGAGGGTGCTTCTGGTGCATCCAGCCTGCTTTCGATAAGGCGCCGGGCGTGATTAAGACGGTCGTGGGTTATGCGGGCGGAACCGAACCCAGCCCTACTTACGAACTGGTGACCTCGGAGAAGACGCAATATCGCGAGTCTCTTCAGGTGACCTACGATCCGGCGAAAATCAGCTACGATCAGTTGCTCGATATTTATTGGCGCCAGATCGATCCGACGCAAGCAGATGGGCAATTCAGCGATATCGGGCCAAGCTACCGCG
Source organism: Verrucomicrobiota bacterium (assembly GCA_040006335.1). GTDB lineage: Bacteria > Verrucomicrobiota > Verrucomicrobiia > Chthoniobacterales > UBA10450 > AV69. The sequence continues at coordinate 14,206 of JBDTXE010000005.1, forward strand.
CGGGTATTTTTGTGGGCGACGAAGAGGAGCGAAAACTGGCCGAGGCTTCGAAGGCGAAGCTGGCCAAATCAGGGCGTTTCGAAAAGCCGGTGGTGACTGAAATTCTTCCAACGGCGAAGTTCTGGCCGGCCGAGGATTATCACCAAAAGTATTATCAGACAAACTCCATGGCTTTTAAGATGTTCGAAGTCGGATCAGGGCGAACTTCCTTCGAGAAAAAGAAATGGGACGACCAGTCCCCATCGCCGGCGGGGAAAGAGGGCAAGTGATCCGCTTTTAGCCAACGTCGTCGGCGGCTTTTTAAGTCTATCTCGACGAACCTCGACGCTCCTCCTTAACCCCAAAGGTTACAAGATTCGCGTTGCACGCGGCTTAAGTCGCTGCGGTCAGGTATCGCCGCGATCGCCCTGGCCTTTCCCCACCTTTGACTTCGCCTTATGGCGACGGTCAGCCGCGAGGGAGCGGCCTACGTTCACTTCTTTTTTGAAATGCCCTTTCGCGTCGCGACGCACGTAGCGGCGGTCGCCAGGATGCGGCTCGATCAAAGTGCGTTTCGCTGCCTTACGCGCGCCGGTTCGCTTGACGCCGGCGCTTGATTTGCGTGCGGTTGTTTTCTTGCTGCTCGATTTTCGGGTTGCCATACAAGAAATGAATCGCGGCGCGCAGGCGAGGCGCGTGGCACGTGCGGTGCTTAATAGAGAACTGCGAGCGAGGAAGTCACTAAAAACGCACATAACCCTAAGTTACGTTCCTCCGCTTACGCGGGCGCGGCCAGTAATGGCCGCGTTCTTTTTTTGCCGCTAGAATCGTGCGACTTCAGTCCGCGGCTCTATGAATTCCGCGCGGCCGACCGCAAGCGATTGATTCAAATGTTTGGACAACTCTTGCGCCAGAATGATCGCAATCGCCTTCGGGTCTCGGGTATAGGTGGGAATAGGAAACGCGCCGGCATTGCGGTCGTAACCGAAGACCGTGCCCTCTGTTTCCCAGACGCAATAGGCGTGACCAGCGGGGTGATTATCGTAGCGGACGAGCAACACCCTGGCCCAGAAATTCTTTTCCAAGCTGTGCTGAGTTTTGATCGCGGCGAGATAATTACACGCCGAGACAACGCAGCCGTTTAGGACGACGAGGTCATCTTCGCCCGGGTTGAGAACAACCTTCTGCGAGCAGCCGCTGCCGGTTAGGGCGGCGCACGCGAGGATTGTACAAAGAGCAATCCGTTGGAGGAAATATTTCATAGCGATGAACGATCATGGTGGAGGAACGATCCCATCATTGAACAGCGCCTTCTGCTTGGGAAGAGAAATTACGCGTCGTTCAAAGATAGTCGGCGCGACATAGGCAGAGAGGTCATTCCGGGATGGGGATTACCACCTGGAAGAAGCTAGTTACGAGCCGCTTGCTTCCGTCACCAGCTTCAGTGGAGGAGGCAGACCTTCGCGACGGAGGATGCGGTTTTGCTCGTCCAAAACCAGAATTCGTGGCTGGTGCCGGGCGGATTCCTCCGCGGAATAACGAGCGAAATTCATGATCGTGATCCGGTCGCCGATCTTGCCAAGGTGCGCGGTGGCGCCGTTCAATTCGATCAAGCCCTCCCCGGCCGGGCCGTAAATGACGTAGGTCTCGAATCGCTCGCCATTATTCAAATTGCCGACCAAAATCTTTTCGTAGCGCCGTAACGCGACCAGCTCCGCCAAATCGGCCGAGATCGTCAGGCTGCCCTCGTAGTGCAGGCTAGCTCCGGTGACGGTGGCACGATGGATCTTGGATTTTAGCAGCGTGAGTTGCATGACCACCGCGCGCTTTCAGCAGCGCGGAAACTACGCGGCGATAAGGCCGGCTTTTTTCAAAGTCCGGTAGGCCCCGTTTTTATTGATCGTCTTCAGGCCGCGAGCAGAAACACGAATGCGCACGTATTTTTTCAACTCCGGCACCCAGACACGGTGCTCGTGCAGGTTGGGATGAAATTCGCGCGGCACATTTTTGGTGACGTGACGACCGACGCCACCCTTCTTTTTGGCCATACCACGGCGGTGAATGACACTACCGCGGCTGACGCGCGCACCAGTAATACTACAGACCTTTGACATAACAGAAAAACGGGGCGGCAAGGTGTCGTGGTTGCCCGCGCCGGTCAAGTGATTGTTGCGCGGGAAAAACGAGGGCGTTTACCAGCAGACGGAGAGATAAAGATCGACGCCGGCTCCCGGCTCCTCCAGGCTCGGAACAGTTCCCCCTGATTTTTTGGAGGTTGAACGCCGCTGCATTCCGGCGGTCAATTCTCTTCTTTGCTTATGAGCCGAAACGGTCACCGAAAATTGCGCATGGGAATGGTGGGAGCGGGCGGGATCGTCCGGCAGCGCCATTTGCCCGCGCTGAACAAGCGGTCTGATGTCGAAATCGTGGCGGTTTCGAATTCCAGCTACGAGAGCGCCGAAAAATTCTGTCACGAGAATCTGCCGGAGGCGATCCCCATGCAGAACTGGGCCGATCTGCTTTCGTTGCCGGATTTGGATATCGTCTGGATCGGCACGCCGCCCTACATGCACTCGGCGGTGACGGTTTCGGCCTTGGAGGCGGGAAAACATGTCTTCTGTCAGGCGCGGATGTCGAATGACCTCACGGAAGCCAAAGAGATGCTTTCCGTCTCCCGGCGTTTCCCGGGTCAGGTGACGATGTTGTGCCCGCCGCCTTATGGATTGCGGGGAGATCTCCTCATGAAAAGCTTGTTAGCCGATAACGCCATTGGCGAACCGCACACTATCCGGCTGCAGAGCTTAAACGGAAATTATCTTGACCCAAACGCGCCCGCGCATTGGCGCCAGCGGATCGAGATCAGCGGCCTGAATGTGCTCACTCTCGGCATCTACGTCGAAGTGCTGAATCGCTGGTTCGGCGACATCGAGGGCGTTTTTGCTCGCGGGAAGGTTCTTCACCCTTATCGCCAGGGCTATAATGTCGTCATTCCGGATGCGCTCTCCGTTTTGTGCAATTTCGAAAGCGGCATGGAAGGCGTGCTCGAATTCAGCGGGATTCATTCGCAGCCGATTGGCGACCGCCTGGAAGTGCATGGTTCGTCGGGAACGCTCGTTTACGATTTCACCGCTGATGCCATCTTCATGGGCAAAGCGGGCGCAAAAAGTTTAAAGCCGGTGGAAATCCCGAAAGAACTCGCGCGGGCTTGGACGGTGGAAGACGATTTCGTCGACGCGGTGAAATCGGGTGGCGATCTCCTGGTCACGCCGACTTTTGAGGATGGCGTACGCTATATGCGCGTAGTGCAGGCCGTGGCTGACTCACGCGCCCGCAACGCATGGGTCAAGACGAGCTAGCGCTCCCGGCGCGGGCCGGAACGTCTTAGAAACCGTTGGCTAATTTGGCCAGCAGGTAACCGAGAAGTCCTGTCGCAGGGAGCGTCATCACCCAAGCCCAGACGATGCGCTCGACCACCCCCCATTTCACTCCGCTAAACCGCTTAGCCGCGCCCACGCCCATGATGGAAGTAGAGATGACATGGGTGGTGGAAAGTGGGATTCCGTAGGCGCTTGCCACCTGAATGATGGCCGCGGCGCTCGTCTCCGCGGCGAACCCGTTCACTGGCTGCAATTTGACCAGTCGATGGCCCAGCGTTCGGATAATCCGCCAGCCGCCGGCGGCCGTTCCCGCCGCCATGGTCAGGGCGCAAAGCACTTTCACCCAGATCGGGACCGCACCGAATGTGGGAGTGTGTAGGAAGGAAAGCGCCGCGGGGAGGCGATCAAAGCTGCCCGACTTCGTCCCGGTGAAGAGCGCGAGCGTGATGATGCCCATGGTTTTCTGCGCGTCATTCGTGCCATGTGAGTGCGCCATCCAGGCGGCGCTCACCACCTGCAATTTCCCGAAGGCGGAATGGACGCGGCGCGGGGTGCATCGGTGCAGGAGTGCAAACAGCAGGAACATCAAAAGATAACCGAGAACGAAGCCGGCCACCGGCGAGCTGAACATCGGCACCACCACTTTCGGCCACAGTCCGGTCGACCATTTCAGCACACTCCAGTTTCCGTGGGCGGTCGCGAGCGCAGCGCCGCAAAGCCCACCGATGAGCGCGTGACTCGAACTGGAGGGCAGCCCGAAATACCAGGTCAACATGTTCCAGGCGAACGCTCCGGTGACTGCTGCCAGCACGGTTTCCATCGTGACGACACTGGTATCGACCAAGCCTTTGCCGATGGTGGAAGCCACCGCCCCACCAAGGAGCGCGCCGGTGAGATTGAAGAATGCTGCCATCGCGATCGCCTGCCGCGGCGTCAAGACTTTGGTCGAGACTACCGTCGCGATCGCGTTCGCGGCATCGTGAAACCCGTTGCTGTATTCGAAGATGATCGCCGCGAAAACGACGATGAAAAAGAGCAGCATGGGCGCGCCCTAGGAGTACTTCAGCGCCACTTCCAGAATCACGTTACCGGCGTCGCGACACCGATCGATGACCTTCTCCAGCAGCTCGTAGAGTTCCCCCAGAAAAATCATCTGCTTCGGGGAATAATCGCCGTGATAAAGATCGCGCAGTAGATCCAGCTCCAGTTTGTCGGCGTCGCCTTCGATGGCTTGGAGCCGGCCGTTCATCTCTCTCGCCGTCAATATTTGCATGCCTTTGCGCAGTTCCTTCACCATCGCGAGGACGGTTTCGGCGGCTTGATCGAGCAGTTCCACCTGGCGTCGGAAGTCGCGACCGTGTAGGTCCTCCGGCGAGATCAGAATTCGCTCGCCGATTTTTTCGACCGTCTTCGGAATTTTATAGAGCGCGCTCGCCAGCGCCTGAATGTCCTCGCGCTCCAGCGGAGTGATAAATGTCTTCGAGAGCTGCTCCGTCAGTTCCTGCGTGATCCGCTTATCTTCCCGCCTGCTGGCAGCGAAGGCTTCGAGATTGCCCGACGATTCGCTCTTCTCCAGCTTCGCCAGCAATTCAATGAGATGATGCACGCTGCTATCGGCCTGCTGCGCGCTGGCCTCCAGCAGGTCATAAAACTTCTCGTCGTGCCCGAAGAATTTTCCGATGGAGAACATTTGCTGAGTTGTATCCGCGACCGCCGTTCGCGGCCAGAGTTTTCGCTTACAAGAGTGCGCCCTTCATCACGAAGATCGCGATGCTGAAATAGATGATCAATCCGGTAACGTCGACCAGGGTGGCAACAAACGGCGCAGAAGAAGTCGCCGGATCCGCGCCCATGCGTCGCAACAGAAACGGCAGCATCGATCCCGAGATTGTTCCCCACAGCACCACCCCGATGAGCGCGATCCCGACTGTGATGGCGACCAGCGGCCAATGCTCTCCGTAGGGCTGATGGTGGAAATATTTTTGGTCGACCACGGCCCATGCCGCCACTCGAATGATTCCGATAACGCCGAGAATCAGCCCGAGTAAAATGCCGGCCTGCAGTTCCTTCCGCATGACGTGCCACCAGTCGCGCAAGGTCACTTCACCCAGCGCCATCGCGCGGATCATCAGCGTGGAAGCTTGCGAGCCTGAGTTGCCGCCGCTGGAAATGATTAGTGGCAGGAACAGCGCCAGCACCAGCGCCTTCGCCAATTCATTCTGGTACCTAGCCATCGCCGTCGCGGTCAGCATTTCCCCCAAAAACAGAATGATGAGCCAACCCGCGCGTTTGCGCACCATCCGCCAGAGCGAGATGCGCATGTAGGGCTCGTCCAGGGCTTCCATACCGCCGATTTTCTGGATGTCTTCCGTCGCTTCTTCTTCGGCGACGTCGAGCATGTCGTCCTGCGTTACGATGCCCACCAAGACGTTGTTGGAATCAACCACAGGCAGGGCCGCGCGATCGTACTTCCGGAAGGTGTTGAGCGCGGTTTCCTGCGTCTCCGTCACGGTAAGGTGGATCCAACTGCGGTCCATGATATCGGTGACCTTGGTCGAAAGCGGTCGCAGGAGGAACTCGCGGATGCGCAAGTCATCGATTAAATGTCCGCTTCCATCCACGACATAGATAAAGTTCAGCGTCTCGCTGTCTTGTCCGTTTTCACGCACGTAATCGAGAACCTCTTTCACCGTCCAGCTTTCATTGACCGCGATAAAGTCCGGCGTCATCAAACGTCCGACGCTGCCCTCTGGGTAACCCAGGAGATTGGTCGCGATGCGACGTTCCTCCGGCGTGAGTAACCGGATGAGCTGACGCGCTGCTGCGCTCGGAAGTTCCTCCAGCAGCGCCGTGCGATCATCCGGCGACATTTCATTGAGAATGCCGACGACTTGTTCGTGCGCCATCGCGCGGAGGAGCTGCTGCTGCGCCTCGACATCGAGATATTCAAAAACGTCCGCTGCCAGTGCGGACGGCAGGATGCGGAACACGATCACCTGCTCGTTTTCGGGCAGATCGAGAATGACTTCAGCCACGTCCGCTTGTGGCCAGTCCGAGAAAAGTTCTCGCAGGGCGGCGAATTTCCGTTCGTCGATCAGCGAGCGAATTTCGGGTAAAAGGATTTTGCCGACCATGGAACTGTCTCCGGCGCTGGCGCCGGTCGTTCCTAGCACTGCGCCCAGTGCCGTGCAATCCTCCCGGCGGCGCCCAGGCGAATTACCGCATCCGGTTCTTCCTGCTCTCGACGCCAGCGCGAGTGTCTTCCGAAAAAGCTCCGGCCCATCCTTGGATTTTCGGCGAAAGCCGGTCAATATGAGGCGATGCCTGTTCCCGAAGTCGACTCTCCCGTGCGCCGTGAAGTTCTCGCCGACGAAGGCCTTTGCCTTCTCACCTTCGATCGCCCGGAGTCGGGCGCGAATATTTTTGACGCCGCCACGATGCAGGCGCTGAGAGACCAGCTAGACGCGGTCGAGAAAGAGCCGGGCCTGAAAGGGGTGATTTTGCTTTCCGCGAAGAAATCCATCTTCGTCGCCGGCGCGGATCTGAAGACGCTCCTGCGGCAGGCGCGAACGGGCGAGATGCGCGCGTTTATTGCCGAGGGGCAAAAGGTTTTCAATCGCTTGGCTGCCTTAAAGGTGCCGACGGTGTCAGCGATTCATGGCGCCTGTGCGGGTGGCGGCTACGAAGTGACGCTGGCCTGTGATTGGCGCGTCGCGAGCGACGATCCGGCGACAAAGATTGGTTTGCCGGAAACGACGCTTGGACTCGTGCCGGCATGGGGCGGCGCGACGCGACTGCCCCGTTTGATCGGCGCGGAACGCGCGTGCGAGGTGATCTTAAAAGGTAGGCTGCACAGCGCGAAGGAGGCGCTTGAACTGGGCATGGTCGACGAAGTGACGTCGCACGAGAATTTGCTCGAGGCCGCGAAGAAAAAAATCGCGGACGGGAAACGTTCGCCGCGTGAGCGGAAGCCACCAGAAAAGGAATTGCTCGCGCCCAAATCTTCCGGCAATCAGGCGCCGGGTCGCGCTTTCGACATCATCTCGAAAACGCACGGTCTTTCGGTCGACGATTCGTTAAAGATGGAAGTCGACGCCATTAGTGAACTCGGCGCGACCGACGCGACGCAGAATTTAATCCGGAATTTTTTCCTCGCGGACAAATATCGTAAAGGGAGTTCTAAAGCGCCGGCGGAGAAGATCGCGCATGCGGCGGTTATCGGTGCCGGCGTGATGGGTTCGGGCATCGCGCAATGGCTCAGCTCGCGCGGCGTCTCGGTTATTCTGCGCGACGTCAATGCCGAGGCGATCAATCGCGGCCTCGCCAATATCGAGAAGATCTACGGCGACGCTGTGAAGCGCAGTTTAATGTCGGACGCCAAGGCGAAAGAAGGCCGCGCGCGCGTGGTCTGTTCCACCGGCACTGATGCCATGCGCGATGTCGAGATCGTGATCGAGGCGGCTTCCGAGAAGCTCGAGATCAAGCGCAGGATTTTCCAGACCCTTGACGAACAAGCTGGTCCGAAGGCAATCCTTGCGACCAACACTTCGGCCTTGCCGATTGGCGAATTGGCCGCGACGACGAAAGCGCCGGATCGCGTCGTCGGTCTGCATTTTTTCAATCCGGTGTCGCGGATGAAATTGATCGAAGTGGTGGTGGCGAAGGAAACGTCCGACGGAACGCGCGACCGCGCCCTCGCCTTTGCCCGGCAGATCGGAAAACTGCCGGTGGTGGTGCGTGATTCGCCCGGGTTTCTGGTCAACCGCGTTTTATTTCCTTACCTGCTCGACGCGGCGGAATTATTTCAAAGTGGTGTCGGCTTGGAGGAAATTGATAACGCGCTGTTGCAATGGGGCCTGCCGATGGGCCCGCTGCGATTGATCGACGAGATCGGCGTCGATATCGCCGTCGATATCGCGGACACGCTCGAGAAAGCCTATGGCCGGCGCGACGAAGCGCCCAAGATCTTACGCCAGATGCTCGAAGCGCAAATGCTTGGGCGCAAAGGCGGCGGCGGTTTTTATCAATACGAAGGTAAGACGCAAACGCCGAACGAGAAGATCAAGGAATGGCAATTGCCGACCGGCGAGAATTTCGCCGCGGAAGGAATCACGAATCGCCTGACCTTCCTGATGGTGAACGAAGCGGCGCGTTGTCTGGAAGAAAAAGTCGTCGCGACCCCGGACGACGCCGATTATGGGATGGTGCTCGGGACCGGGTTCCCGACTTTTCGCGGCGGCCCGCTCCGTTTCGCCGAAAGCTTTGGGATTAAAAAACTCGTCACCGAAATGGACGGGATCCACGCGCGGGCAGGTCAGAAGTTTGCGCCGTGTGAGCTTTTGCGGCAGCACGCCCAGAACGAAACGAGGTTCTATGTCTAACTTGGCGCAAGTTTCCAACTTGCGATCCCGAATTCCGCAAGCTGAAAACATGCGCCACCCTTTATGAAGACACCACTCGAAGCGCCGCCGGAACAAGTGAAGGCCGAAACTGGGGTGCAGGAGACGAAAGCTGCTGCGTCCATTATCGACACCTCGAAGATGTCGGCCGGGAAGGCGGCCGCGCTCGAACTGGCGGAAAGCTCGCGTGATCCGCTCGATGAACGCGGCAGTTTCGCGAGCAATCTGTTCATCGGGAAATTCGGCTTTGAACGCATCTTTCCATTCCCGGCGCAGAGCGAGGAGGACAAAGCCAAGGGCGCGCCGTTCCTGAAAGAACTCGGGGATTATTTGCGCGCGAACGTCGACGCCGACGAGATCGATCGTACCGGCGAGATTCCGCAGAGGAACATCGACGATCTCTTCGCGATGGGCGCGTTCGGAGTGAAAATTCCGACGCAATACGGCGGGCTCGGGCTGTCACAGGTGAACTATGGCCGCGCCGCCATGTTGCTCGGCAGCTGGGACGCTAACCTGACCGCGCTTGTTTCCGCGCACCAATCGATCGGGGTGCCGCAGCCGCTGCTCATTTTCGGCACCGAAGAGCAGAAAGCGAAGTATCTCCCGCGTGTCGCGCGCCAGGAAATTTCCGCCTTTGCCCTAACGGAAAACAACGCCGGTTCCGATCCGGCAAACATGAGTTTGCGCGCCGACCTCTCTGAAGACGGCACGCATTACGTCATGAACGGCGAAAAACTCTGGTGCACCAATTTGATCAAGGCTGGCGTCCTCGTGGTCATGGCGCGAACCGCGCCGAAGATGGTCAACGGCAAGGAACGAAAGCAAATTTCCGCTTTCATCGTCGACGTGGATTCGCCGGGCCTCGAGATCGCCTATCGCTGCCGTTTCATGGGACTGCGCGCGCTCTACAACGGCATCATCAAATTTAAGGACGTGCGCGTGCCGCGAGAGAACCTGATCGCGAAAGAAGGCCAGGGCCTCAAGGTTGCCCTCACAACTTTGAATACCGGGCGCCTCACCATTCCCGCAGCCTGCGTCGGTTTGTCGAAACGTTTGCTCGAAATTTGCCGCAAGTGGGCCGGCGAGCGCGTGCAATGGGGCGCGCCCATCGGCCAGCATTACGCTATCGCGGGTAAGATTGCGGAGATGGCGGGCAACGTTTTCGCGATGGAAGCGATCACTTTCCTCACGAGTGCGCTCGTCGATAAGAAAGCGGGCGACCTTCGGATCGAAACCGCGATGTGCAAAATGTGGGCAACGGAAGCGACCTGGCGCATCGCCGATGAGGCGATGCAGGTCCGCGGCGGGCGCGGTTACGAAACCGCTGAGTCGTTAGCCGGTCGCGGCGAAGAGCCGATCGCGGTTGAGCGTTTCCTGCGCGATTGCAGGATCAACATGATTTTCGAAGGCTCGAGCGAGATCATGCGCCTCTTCATTGCGCGCGAAGCGCTCGATCCTCACCTCAAAGTCGGCGGCGCCATCTTCA